>JAEZWY010000214.1 GCA_023442905.1 Bacillota bacterium
AAGCCAGCGCCTTGTCGGCGGATATGCGGTCCTTCTTCCAGGATTGTGAGGGGTATTTTCTAACGAGTGGTCCGGCGCAACCTGCGATTTATCAGGAGTTATCGAAATTGGTGGACCGATTGCAGGTTGCGGCACTGCGCCAAATTTCAGCTGAGGAAGTGCTGGGGATGTCGGGGGAGGATTATTGTAAGTTAACCCTACGTCGTTTAAACATTGAGCGTTATGATTTTAGCTTGTCTAAATATGTTCCAGCAGTTTTATCTTTTATGATACTAACCTTAACCATTTATGCGACTTATATGTTTATCGCTGGCTTTGCTTGGTGGGGAGACTTTGCCTCAGCTATTCAGATGCCTGTTGCGGTATCTATTCTGGGTTTACCCTTACAAGTTTTCGTCATTTTCACAGCTCTTTTCTTCTGGGTGACCTTCAAACGTAATACGTCTTTTGGCCGTAAATGGTACCAAGGTTTTAATGTCTTATATTTATTGGCCGGCATCTTTTCTGCCGCACTGGTTTTCACCCTACCCTACATTATTCATTCATACCGGGTAGCGCAGATTAACCTACCAGTCTGGTTGGTATGGGCCATTGCCATTATCGCTATGGGATACTACTTTTTGGTCTCTTACTTCAATGTGGGCGATAAGGTAGACTTATGGATTTCAAACCGAGCGGCTCAGTCGACTTTAAGTGATGACGACACCTATTCACCAACTTTAGGAGCCTATTTAACAGGCCAACCAGGGAATGAAGATAAGGATTTAACCCCAGTTCGGGAATTAGACCAAACACCTGATAGTAATAATGAGGAAAAACCAGCTGTCTCTGATGAACCCATGCGTTTAAATAACTTGTGGAATACTATCATGTTAAAACGGCCGATTATTAACCGGAAGACTTACCGGGAAATGCAAGACCGTCAAGAACGTGATGGTTACAGCGATAAGGCAGATAAAGACAACAAGAAAAATAGCGAATCTGGCAAAACAAGTCAGCACCGTAAAAAATAAGGCTAGCAAAAGATGAAATTCGCTGATATTGGTACTGATTAATAGTACTGATACATTGTACCGATATATAGTAAGGAGCTAACTAAGTGAAGATAGCAGTAATAGGTGGCGGGATCCTTGGATCGACCGCTGCCTTTTATTTAACCAAAGACCATGATGTAACCCTATATGACGACGGAATTGGACAAGCTACTAAAGCGGCGGCCGGCATTATCTGCCCCTGGTTCTCTAAACGTCGCAATAAACCCTGGTACCGCCTAGCCAATGGTGGGGCCCATTTTTACCGAGACTTATTGAAAGATTTGGCGGACGCTGGGATAGTGACCCAGGCTTATCAACAAAAAACGACTTGGTTGTTGAAGAAGAAGCCCAAACTGATTGATGATTTGATGGCGATTGCTGAAAAACGACAAGGAGAAGCACCTTTAATCCAAGAAATTAACAAGTTATCCCCAACTTATCAACAGGCTCGATTTCCCCATTTTCACTATGACAACGACCTGATTGAAACGGATGGCGGTGCGGTAGTAGACGGTCATGATTTATGTCAGGATTTAATTACCGCAGCTAAGGGGGAAAATCTAAAAGTTGTGAATGTTCGGGCTGATTTAACTTTCTTATATGATGGTAAAGTTATGGTGAAAAATGACCAAGAAGTCTATGATACCGTTGTTTTAGCGACTGGTGCTTGGCTGGGTCAGGTCCTTGACCCACTAGGCTATCAAGTAGATGTCCGCCCTCAAAAAGGCCAACTGGCAGTGATTGAAACCGACTGGGATACCCAAGCATTACCCCTGATTATGCCTGAAGGTGAAGGTGATTTTATACCTCATTTAGACGGGAAAATCTTTGTGGGCGCTAGTCATGAAGACAATCAAGGCTTTGATTTGTCCACAGACCCAAGCCAATTAGTGGATATCTTTTCCACAATCTATCAACTGGTCCCTGAATTGGCTAACTATCCAGTTACTGACTATAAAATCGGTAGCCGGGCTTATACCTCTGACTATGCGCCCTTCTATGGACCATTGCCTGACCGGCCAAATGTTTATGTGGCATCCGGCTTGGGTTCATCCGGTTTAACCACCGGCCCTTTGATTGCTAGAGAGATGAGTCGCTTAATCAATAATGAGGAAACCTTGCTTGATCCTAGCGACTATGCCGTTGAAAATTATATCCAAAAGCGTATCCAATAGTAGGAAAGTCTTTCAAATCATTTCAAATAGTTAATATCATACACAGTCCTTGCTGCATCAAATGAATCAGCAAGGGCTTTTTTTGGTGTTCATTTATATTTATTTGCACACTTAATTTGCATAACTTTTAAATTATTTTTCCACCTCTTCCAGTTCTGTGTCTTTTCTTACAAATATCACATGGTTTGCGGAGAAAACCTTACATTGATGAGAAAATCATGTGAGGTATTTTTCTGTCATGTTACTTTTTTGAAAATATTTTTAAATTATTTTACACGGTATAAACCCTTGTGAAATAAGAAAAAGATGAGATTCACTCTCATCATATTCTAAAAATAGTGGTTGACATTCAAATCTAAAGTGACTAGGATACAGTTATCAAAACTGACTTGTAGCGTTTTCTACAGGGTTTCTGTTTTGCATGTTTTATTAAAATTAAAGAAAGGGTGCGGTATATCTTGTCTATCGATTTTGATAACAGAGAGTTTGGACGTCAATTTGTTGATGTAGTAAAAGCTAACACAACCATCTCTCCTGACCATTATTCTACCTATGACTTGAAACACGGTCTACGGAATGACGATGGTACGGGTGTATTAGTTGGGGTGTCAGGGATTGCTTCAGTTTCAGGATATAAAATGCTAGATGATAAAATAATTCCGACAGAAGGGGAACTCCGTTATCGGGGAATTCGATTGACAGACTTAGTAGAGAATTATTTTAAAGAAGATAAGTTCGGCTATGAGGAAACCATCTACCTATTGCTCTCTGGCAGTTTACCAACTAAAGGAGAAATGGCTGCTTTTGATGAATTGCTGGAGGAGAATCGAAAACTCCCCGATAGCTTCATTGAAAATTTCATTATTAATTCACCATCCGAAAACGTAATGAATAATATGCAGCGGGTATTATTGGCACTTTATTCCTTTGATGATAAGGCGGAAGATCGTGATTTTGAAAACCAAATCTCCCAAGTCATTTCCATCATTGCGAAGATGCCACTCATACTTGCCTATTCCTACATAGGTAAGAAGTATTACTACGATGATGCGTCACTTATCTTGCATCACCTGGAGCCGAATATGTCCACAGCTGAAACAATCCTTCATCTTATTCGTCCAGACGCGACATTTACAGATGAGGAAGCCAAATTATTAGACCTATGTTTGATTATCCATGCGGAACACGGTGGCGGGAACAATTCAACCTTCGCTACTCACGTAGTGTCTTCAACAGGAACGGATACTTATTCAACCATCTCAACAGCCTTAAGTTCGCTTAAAGGGTCAAAACACGGTGGCGCCAATTCGATGGTAGAAGCCATGGTGCAAGATTTAAAAGCGACAACGGCTGATTGGACGGATAAGGACCAAGTTGAAAAATACTTACGTGACATCTTAAATAAGCAAGCCTTTGACCAGTCAGGTCTGATCTACGGTATGGGGCATGCAGTATATACAAAGTCAGACCCACGAGCTGTTTTGCTGAAAGATAAGGCGAAAGAAATGGCCATTGAGAAAGGCTATTGCGATGACTTCAACCTCCTAAGTAACATCGAAGCCATCACCAAAGACCTCATCAACGAAAAGCGTCCTGGCAGTGAAATTTGTGCCAACGTCGATTTATACACGGGCCTTGTTTATAGAATGCTTGGACTGAGTCCAGACCTCTATACCCCAATCTTTGCCGTCGCACGAACTGCCGGTTGGTGCGCCCATCGTTTGGAACAAATTCAAGACCCGAAAATTATCCGCCCAGCTTATGTCAACATTTCCGAAAGCAAGGCCTACCTTGCCATGGAAGATAGGCAAAGCAAACACAGTCAATTAGCTATCAAGTAACGATCAAATAACAACAGACACTCTGGTTTACGAAAGGGAAAGTGATTACTATGGGAAACAACACTGATCTAAACAATAAAGAAGCATTTACTAAAATTAAACATAACAACCGTCAAGCAAAACCACGTACACGCGGGATTACAGAAATCCGTGGACCATACTATACGGTTATGGGTGAACGCTATTTACGTGATGTGTTAGAAACAATGGGTGAACATGTAGATATCTTGAAATTTGCTGGTGGTTCTTTCACCTTAATGCCTGAAGAAGAATTGATTAAAATTTTAGACTTGGCGCATGAATATGGTGTCAAAGTATCTACAGGTGGATTCATGGAATATGTTTTAACACAAGGAATCGAAGCGGTAGACTACTACATTAGCGAATGTAAACGTGTTGGTTTTGACATCATTGAAATCTCTACAGGCTTTATTACCATGCCAACTGATGACATTGTCCGTTTAGTAGAACGCGTGCAAGATGCAGGTCTATTAGCAAAACCAGAAATCGGTGTGCAATTTGGTTCAGGTGGTACCAACACAATCGAACAAAATGAAGCAGCCGGTCTACTTGATCCCGCTCAAGCGATTGAAGTAGGTAAACGTTGTTTAGAAGCTGGGGCTTACATGTTGATGATCGAATCTGAAGGAATCACTGAAAGTGTGGCTAGCTGGAGAACAGAAATTGCTACCCGTTTCGCTTCAGAATTAGGTACTGAAAAAGTCATGTTTGAAGCAGCTGATCCGGATGTATTCTCTTGGTACATTAAAAACTACGGTCCAGACGTGAACTTGTTCGTTGACCATAGTCAAATCGTACAATTAGAAGGTATTCGTCGCGGTATCTGGGGTAACAACGAGTTATTCGGCCGTGTAATTACCTTAAACGACGGTAAAAACTAAGTAGTCATATAAACATCAACTATAGGGGGTATGCGTTTTTGACCATATCCTCCTTATATATCTATAAAGAAAATAGACTAAATAAAATATCGGAGGTCGAGTAGATGTCAAACGATAAACAAACATTGGTTCAACAACTTGCAAGCTGGGTAGAAAGCCGTAGCTATGATGACTTATCAGATGAAGCCATTAAAGTATTAAAATTACGTCTCTTAGATAGTATCGGAGTCGGGATCGGTGCCTTAGAAGGCCAACCCGTGAAAGATATCCGCACGATGACAGAAGATTTAGGTGGCGCCCCACTAGTAACCTTACTTGGTGGCGGTAAATCCAGTCCTGACTACGCAACCTTTTATAACGGGGCAGCTATCCGTTATTTAGACTACAACGATTCATACCTAGCGAAAAACGAAACCTGCCACCCATCTGACAATATTGCCCCAGTATTAGCCGCCACTGAATACGCTGGTGGTAGTGGGAAAGACTTCTTACTTGGCTTAGGCATCGCCTACCAAGTCCAAGCTCGCTTATCTGACGTTGCTCCCGTACGTGACCATGGTTTTGATCATACCGTACAAGGAAGTTACGGTGCCGCTGCAGGTGCGGCCGCTGCCTTGAAATTAGACGCTGATAAGACCGCAAATGCGATTGCCATTGCAGGTACAGGCTACAATTCATTGCGGGTGACTAGAACCGGTGCCCTATCTCACTGGAAAGGGTTAGCTTATCCAAACACGGCCATGGGTGCCATGCATGCGACTTTACTCGCTAGCTACGGCATTACTGGACCTGAAGAAGTATTTGAAGGAAACAAAGGATTTATGGATTCGATTGCTGGTAAATTTGATATCGACTGGTCGAAAGAAGATTTAAACCGAGTAACCAAAACCATCACCAAACGCTACAATGCTGAAATTCATTCCCAATCTTCTATTGAAGGTTTGTTAGAATTGAAAGACGCAGAAAATATCGCCGCTGATGACATTAAGGAAATTCGCTTGTACACCTTTGACGTAGCCTTCAATATTATCGGTGGTGGCGAGGAAGGTGGCAAAAAGAACATCCAATTCAAAGAGGAAGCAGACCATTCACTACCTTACATGCTAGCTGTCGCCTACTTAGACGGACAAGTCATGCCTGACCAATACGAACCAGCCCGCATTACTAGTTCAGACGTTCAAGACCTCTTACAAAAAGTCCACATTGAACCAGTTCAAGCATACAGCGACCGTTTCCCAGCAGAAATGGCTTGCCGTATTGAACTAGAAACCAACGACGGCCAAGTATTTAAAATTGAGAAAAATGACTACCACGGCTTCAACACCCACCCTGCCGATTGGGACGTCTTAATTGAAAAATACAAGGGCCTTACAAGTAAAATCGATGCTGACCTAGCTGATAAGATTGCTGCTACCATCAAAGATATCGAAAACGTTGATATCAGCGTCTTAACTGACTTACTAGGACAAGTGAAAGTCAAATAAGTACACTATGCCAACTAAAAAGGCCTAGCTGAGTATACTTACATACTCAGCTAGGCCTTTTACTTTGTTCAAAATAGATGAAGGTAGATTAAAGGACAGAGCCTAAATCGGGCTCACCCCTTATAGTCGAGTTCGGACCTCCAGAAAGAATTGCGTTTCAGTTTAAGTTGTAGCTGACTGCGTCATCTACTGCCTTAATCTTCCAACGGTTCATTTCTTGGCGCCGGTCCTCGCATCCTTATTAGTCGGGTGCGCTCGACCAGCTCAAGTCCACTTTAGAATAGTTTGCATCACACTTTGTGTGATACGACACTATTCTTCCAGTATTGTTGAGCTTAGCGGTCTCGCTTACACCCTTTACTTATTGTTTTGTTCTTTTAATAAGTCACGGATTTCTGTTAATAGTAATTCTTGGCTATCAACAAGTGCTACTTCGTCGTCTTCTTCAACACCATCTTCTTCTTTCTCGAATTGGCTCTTCAATGATGCTACAGCTTTCATGACGAAGAATAATACCAATGCGATAATTAAAAATGTGATCACTGCTTGGATGAAGTTACCTACAGTTAATACAGCAGAACCTAATTGAACTGTGATAGAAGTAAAGTCAGTTGACCCTAAGATCAATCCAACAAACGGCATGATGATATCACTTACTAATGAGTTCACGATAGCAGTAAAAGCAGTCGCCATTACAACCCCAATAGCCAAGTCTAAAACGTTACCTTTAGCGATAAAATCGCGGAATTCTTTTAACATTTTTGTTTCCTCCCTTAAATAAAATATAATTAATAATACATAATCCATTAAACCATATCTCTCATTTTTTGTAAAAAAAATAGCCTAATACCATACAAAAAAGTACAATTCCAAGCTAAATATTTCAATATTGTATTAAAAATGCACGAAATTGATGACCCCTAAACCAACCATCAAACAAGAAACCGCCAAATGCAGCTTCCGGTGCATGAAAATAATGGCCACAAACTCCCGCACCCAATTTAAAATCTGCTCCATCATCGTCGCCTGCGCACCCACACCAGACATCTGGTACAAGCCCTCCATATTGGCGTACAACTGACTGCGGTATAAATGGTAAGACGACGTCACAAAGACCGCTTTCGTCGTTTTCAACTGCTTCACATTCGCCTGCATAATCCCTTTTGCATAAATAAAATTCTCATGGGTATTTCGCGCCTGGTCCTCAAGCAAAATCATCTCAGG
>JAEZWY010000215.1 GCA_023442905.1 Bacillota bacterium
GTCTTGGGTCATGCAAATTGGGATCATCTGATTGGTTATATGATGATGTTTTTAGTGATTGGCCCCTTGCTAGAAGATAAGTATGGTTCGCTGAATATTTTAGTGGTCATCTTATCGACAGCCTTCATAACGGGTGTGATTCATTTTTTACTATTTCCACGAGTGGCGTTACTTGGAGCTAGTGGAGTAGTTTTTGCTTTCATATTATTCGCATCGATGACCAGTTTAAAAGAAGGTGAAATTCCGATTACGTTTATTTTGGTGGCGGTGCTTTATATCGGCAAGGAAGTCCATCAAGGCCTCTTTACTTCCGATAATATCTCAAATTTAACGCATATTATCGGTGGTTTAGTAGGGGCGTATTTAGGCTATCAATTAAACTTGTATCAAGCTAAGCAACGATAAATGACTTTGTTATTTGCACTCTTTAAGCATGGTAACCAAGGCTACTTATCTTTTTGGATGAGTAACCTTGGTTATTTTTATGGGGTAAAGTATATTGCTTAAGGGAGATAAGTGAAGTTTTTTTGAGGCTATTCATTCATTTGGATTTAAGTAAGTTTTTTAGGTACATTAGTCAGTGTCATAAAGGAGTCGATTAAACCTTTTTCGCTTGCTGTTAAAGTTTTATTGGCTGCATGAGCTATAAAATATTTCAACGATATCAGTTTTTGAGGAAGTTCAACTAAATTATATTGAGCATCTGGTTGCACCGATAGGACGTGCTGAGGGACCAATGTTACTCCTAGATTTTGTTTGGCTAATTCTGCTACGGTATAACTGTTTGAACTTTCCATTAAAATAGTTGGTTGGATGTGATAATGCTGTAAGATATGATCGATTTGACGACGAATGGCAGAACCAGCAGACGTTAACACCAGTGGATTGGACAAGAGATCCTTAATAGAAAACTCTTCATAAGGTCGGTATAAAATGCCTGCTTTATAAAGAGGTGACATCGGTGGGATAATCGCATAATAGGAATAGGATTGCGTTTCATAATAGATTAAATTGGGTGAGACGGTTTCAGGATTTTGACCAATATAAAAATCATTTTGTTGTGCTAAAACACGTTCTTCATTTTTTCTAGGAAGGTCTTCTTCAATAAGTAATTGGCTATTTGGAAAGGCCTGATAGAACTTCGGTACAAATAAGGGTAATAAATAAGTTCCTAGACTCGGTAAAATACCGGCTCGAATATAGTTTTTTTCATGAGCAGTATATTGTGAGAGTTGTTCCTGGAATTTGTTGATTTCATTTTCTAAGGATTCTAAATGTTGGTAATAAAGTTTTCCAGCCTCTGTCAATTGTAGGCGGGGTGATTTGCGATTGATAATTGTCGTGCCTAATTCTTCTTCGGTTCTGAAAATGACTTGAGATAAATAAGGTTGTGAAATATATAAATTTTTGGCGGCTTTGGTAAAATTTCCAAACTTTAGCAGGACATCTAAGTACTGAAGTAAGGTTTTTGGATCGTTTATGGACATCGGTTATCCCTTCTTTCTTTTTATCATTATAACAAATTACTTATCGGTTTATAATATAATAAATATTTCACAATACAATAAATTTCCCTTATAATAACCATATAAGCGTTTACATAAACGATCTAAATGCTTCTTAAAGCATGAAACACCGACTAATAATAGAAAAGGGGTCATAATATGAAATTGTTAGCTATTGTGGGTACCAATTCAGATGTATCGACAAACCGTCAACTCTTACAATTTATGCAAAGTCATTTTGCTAAAAAAGCAGATATTGAATTATATGAGATACGTTATTTACCAGCTTTTAATGAGCCAGAAGACCGTATTGCACCTGAGGGCATCCAAGAACTTTCTGATAAAATATTAGCGGCAGATGGGGTCATCATCTCGACACCAGAATACGATCATACCATTACCGCTGCTTTAAAATCCGTATTAGAGTGGATTTCTTATACAACACGTGCTTTGGTCGATAAACCGGTCATGGTAACCGGAGCATCATTAGGAGCGTTAGGTTCTTCAAGAGCACAGGCACACTTACGTCAAATTTTAGATGCACCCGATATTAAAGCACGGGTAATGCCAAGTTCAGAATTTTTGTTAGGCCATTCGAGTCAAGCTTTTGATGAGACAGGCAACCTAAAAGATCAAGCTAAAGTAAAAGAGTTGGAAACTTGTTTTGAAGAATTCCAATTATTTGTTGAAATTACACACCAATTGATTGAACGCAAACGTGAAATTGAACGTAAGGGGGACTTATAATGAAGTTTGTCGCGATTGTTGGAACCAATGCAAAAAAATCATACAACCGAAAATTATTAACCTTTATGCAAAGCCATTTTCAAGATTTAGCAGACATTGAAATTCTTGAAATTGACCAAGTACCAATGTTTAATCAGTCAAACGATCAAACAGAAACGGAAGTCATTCAAACATTAAATAATAAAATTATTACTGCTGACGGGGTAATTATTGCGACACCAGAACACAATCATTCTATTCCGTCCGCATTGAAATCGACACTTGAATGGTTATCCTTTAAAGTGCATCCATTAGACTCTAAAACCGTCATGATTGTGGGGGCTTCTTACGATATTCAAGGTTCCTCTCGTGCTCAATTACATTTACGACAAATTTTAGATGCACCGGGTGTTAATGCGACGGTTATGCCTGGGAATGAATTTTTGCTTGGGAGAGCTCACGAAGCCTTTGATGAAGCAGGGCAATTAAAAGATGATCGCACGGTCACTTTCTTAGAAATCTGCTTTAAGAAATTTATCCGATTCAGCAATATAGTGAGTCAATTGGCTTTACCAGAAGAAATCGAATTTAAGCCAGGTACTTATGAAGTGGCAGCTAAAGGCCATAATGGTGATTTACCTATGGTGGTAACTTTCAGTGAAAATCGTATTGAAAAAATAGACATTGATAGTCGTGGAGAATCAGAAGGGATTGCAGACGTGGTCTTCACTCGCGTACCAAAAGCGATTTTAGATGGTCAAACTTTGAATGTTGACGTTGTATCAGGAGCATCGGTGACCACGAATGGGGTCTTAGATGGTGTCGCACGCGCAGTAGAGATGGCTGGTGCCAACCCAGAAGTCTTAAGAAAACGACCTAAAACAGGTGCTGTGGCGGCAGAAAAAGTTGAAGAAATGACAACGGATGTCATTGTAGTGGGAGCCGGCGGTGCCGGATTATCAGCAGCTGCCACCGTATTACAAAATAATAAACAAGTGATTGTGCTTGAAAAATTCCCGGCAGTAGGTGGAAATACTATTCGTACCGGTGGGCCTATGAATGCCGCTAACCCTGAATGGCAACATACATTTAAAGCTTTACCAGGTGAAGCAGCGACTTTAGAAGACATTACGAAGATGGATGAAGGTCAAATTGATGCAGAATATTTAGACGATTTCCGCGAATTAAAAATGCAAATTCAAGCTTACTTAGCAGACCGTGAAGCAGGTAAAGATTATTTATTTGATTCACCATTATGGCATCGAATTCAAACTTATATTGGCGGTAAGCGGACCGATTTACAAGGTAATGTTATTTATGGTCAATATGACTTGGTGAAAATCTTAACCGATCGGGCTTTAGAATCGGTTAAATGGTTAGAAGAAGTCGGAGTTGATTTTGATAAAAATCATGTTGAAATGCCCGTAGGAGCATTATGGCGTCGGGGACACAAGCCACTTAAAAATCAAGGATATGCCTTTGTCTCCGCATTAGATAATTTCGTCAAGGCAAATGGTGGTCAAATTATGACCGATACAGCGGTGAAAGAATTAATCGTGGAAGACGGCAAAATCGTAGGTGTCAAAGCGAAAGGTCCTAATAATACTACAATAAAAATCATGGCTAAAGCAGTGATTTTAGCTTCAGGTGGATTTGGAGCGAATACTAAAATGCTGAAAAAATATAATACTTACTGGGGAGAAATTGATGACGATATTAAAACGTCAAACTCTCCTGCCATTACTGGAGATGGCATTGTTCTTGGAGAAAGCGTTGGTGCTGATTTAGTGGGGATGGGCTTCTCACAAATGATGCCAGTATCTGATCCGAATACTGGAGCCTTATTCTCAGGGCTACAAGTGCCACCAGCTAACTTCTTAATGGTTAACCAAAAAGGGGTTCGTTTCGTCAATGAATACGCAGGACGTGACACCTTAACGCAAGCTGCGATTGATAATGGAAGCTTATTCTATTTAATCGCTGATGATGAAATTAAGAAGACAGCCTATAACACAAGTCAAGAAAAAATTGACCAACAAGTGGCCGAAGGCACTTTATTTAGAGCGGATACGATTGAGGAATTAGCGCCTCAAATTGGTATTGAACCACAAGTCTTAAGAGAAACCGTTGATAAATATAATGCCTATGTTGAAGCAGGAAAAGACCCAGATTTTGGTAAAGATGTCTTTGACTTAAAAGTAGAAGTTGCGCCATTTTATGCAACACCAAGAAAGCCGGCGGTTCATCATACGATGGGTGGATTAAAAATTGATACTGCAACCCATGTTATCAATACCGATGGCAATGTGATTGAAGGCTTATACGCAGCAGGCGAAGTTGCTGGTGGTATCCATGCAGGAAACCGTTTAGGTGGTAACTCCTTAACCGATATTTTCACATTCGGACGAATTGCTGGTCAAACAGCTGTGGATGAACATGTTAAATAATTAAGAGTGAAAGAGGCTGACCTTTTAGGAGGTTGGCTTTTTTTGGGGAGATATAATGAGTTTTTCTAACGACTGATTTAAAATATTATTTTTAGCGTGACGTGTTATAATAAACTAAATGAAACAGATTAAATGGTGAACTTTTTGGTGTGCTGGAACCCAAAGATAAGGCTGACCATAGCAAGTCAAACAAATTTTTTTATTTCACTACCGATTTGAGATTTGGTTAGGAGGGATATAATGAAGAGGGAATTCATCCGTGAAGACATCGATTTTTATTCTGACGGCACCCGTTGTAGTGGCTGGTTATATTTACCGGCAACAGGCTATCCGGCACCAGTGATTGTGATG
>JAEZWY010000008.1 GCA_023442905.1 Bacillota bacterium
GGGATTGGCTACTATATTTATATGGCCAATCCTTATCGTTTTACAGACAAAATTGGGCAGGACCAACCAGTAAAAATATGGTTGTATCAATCTGTTTCAGAGAATGACATTCGCTTATATGGCTTTAAATCACAAGAAGAAAAGATCATCTTTCTCCAACTAATTTCAGTTTCAGGGATTGGTCCTAAGTCAGCCTTATCCATCCTCTCATTAGATGATAATGCAGGTTTAGTTGCAGCTATCCAAGCTGAAGACAATACCTTTTTAATGAAATTTCCAGGTGTTGGGAAAAAGACAGCCGGCCAGATTATACTGGACCTCAAAGAAAAACTACCAAAAGTTTTAGCTGAGTCACCGTCTTCAGACTTGTTTAAACAAGAAAGCCTGGATATTCAAGTATCAGACCAAGTTAATCCACCATTCATGCACGAATTGGAGGAAGCTATGGCTAGCCTTGGCTACAGTCAAAGAGAGATTAACCGAGTAGTAAAAAATGCAGACTTTACTGGTGTGACTACTACAGCAGAAGCGATTCGTATTGCACTGAAATTTATTACAAAACCTAAATAGTGGTGCGTGGACTTAGACACGCATCATATGAAAGGAGGGAACTACTATGGACTTTGGTCATCAGGAAGATTTTGAAGCTGAAGAGTTAGCAGTTGAGATTATTCATAACGGGCAAATTCATTCGCCTAAAGAGCAAGCGGATGATGCACAAGACTTGTCCTTACGGCCTAAATTTTTACGAGAATACATTGGTCAGTCAGAATTAAAAGAAGAATTGGCCATCTATATACAAGCGGCAGAAAATCGGGATGAAGCGCTCGACCATGTCCTCCTTTATGGACCTCCTGGTTTAGGGAAGACGACCTTAGCGAATATTATTGCTAATGAAATGAATGTTAATATTCAGACAACGTCAGGGCCAGCTATTGAAAAAACTGGAGATTTACTGGTTTTACTTAATGAGTTATCAGCTGGCGACGTCTTATTCATTGATGAAATTCACCGTTTGCCAAGGGTGGTAGAAGAAATGCTTTATTCTGCTATGGAAGATTACCAGGTAGATATTATTGTTGGACAAGATGAAGGGGCTCACCCCGTGCATTTTCCTTTACCGCCTTTTACCCTGATTGGGGCTACCACGAGACCAGGTGCATTATCTTCGCCGTTACGACATCGGTTTGGGATAGTCCAGCATTTACGCTACTATACAATAGATGAATTGGCGACAATTGTAGAGCGGACAGCCCGTTTATTTGAGGTGCCGATTAAAGATCAGGCAGCAAAAGAAATTGGTATGCGGTCTAGGGGTACACCACGTATTGCTAATCGACTTTTAAAACGTGTTCGTGATTTTGCCCAAGTCTATCACGAGGACGGTTTAATTGATGACGCGATTACCAATAAAGCCTTGGCTATTCTAAAAGTAGACCAGGCAGGTTTGGATGAAACTGACCGTAAAATTCTTGATGTAATTATTCGCTATTACGGTGGCGGACCAGTTGGTTTATCAACTATAGCAGCGAATATTTCAGAAGAAACGACAACGATTGAAGATATGTATGAACCCTTTTTAATTCAAAACGGCTTCTTACAAAGAACACCACGTGGTCGTTTGGCCACACCAAAGGCATACGACCATTTAGGCATACCCTATTCGGAGGAATTTTAATTGACATTAACTACAAATGATTTTGATTTTAACTTACCAGAACAACTGATTGCTCAAGTACCGATTCAAGATCGGTTGGCTAGTCGACTGTTGAAACTAGATGCACAAAGAGGCGAATATGAAGATGGTCACTTTCCAGATGTCGCAAGCGAGCTAGAACCAGGTGATGTTTTGGTATTGAATAATACGCGGGTCTTACCAGCACGCTTACATGGTATCCGTCCTGATACAGGTGGACATGTAGAGGTATTGTTACTTAACAATACAGAAGGTGACCAGTGGGAAACATTAGTCAAGCCAGCGCGCCGTATTCGTGTTGGGACTGAAATAGCTTTTGGGGATGGTCAGTTGGTTGCAGTTGTAACCGAAGAGCTTGATCATGGTGGTCGAATTGTTGAATTCAAATATCAAGGCATCTTTTTAGAAGTTTTGGAAGCTTTGGGTGAAATGCCCTTACCACCATATATTAAAGAGAAATTAGATAATCCAGACCGGTATCAAACAGTGTATGCCAAAGAAAATGGTTCAGCGGCTGCGCCAACAGCAGGTTTACATTTTACCCAAGAATTTATGGCTGATTTAGAAGATCGTGGTATTGAAATTGCCTATCTAACGCTACATGTCGGTCTTGGGACTTTCCGGCCGGTTTCAGTAGACGATATTGATGCACATAAAATGCATTCAGAATTCTATAGCTTAGATCAAGAAAATGCAGATAAGATCCGCCGTGCTCAAAAGGGCGGGCATAAAGTGGTTGCAGTTGGAACGACCTCAATTCGGACACTTGAAACGATAGGTACTAAATTTGCTGGACAGGTAAAGGCTGATTCTGGCTGGACAGATATTTTTATAGCGCCAGGATATCAATTTACAGTAGTTAATAGCTTTATTACTAACTTCCACTTACCTAAGTCAACTTTAATTATGTTGGTTTCAGCTTTTGCCGGTCGTGATCATGTCTTAGCTGCTTATCAACATGCAGTAGCTGAGGAATATCGTTTCTTCTCCTTTGGGGACGCTATGTTTTTACGTGGACCTCAATATCAAGATCCAGCTATTAGCGAGGAAGATATTGAAGCAGCTAAACAACGGAATAGTCAGTTTTTTACTCAAAAAGACTAAGCTTAAATAATGAATAAAAATACTCAAATGAATGAAGGAGGAGGTGACCGGATGTTTGTACCATTACATGTAAATTCAGCCTATTCTTTATTGACAAGTCCCATGTCGGTTGAGGCTTATGTCAAAGCAGGTAAGGCAGCAGGTTATACGCACTTAGGTTTGGCAGATGTGAATGTCATGTCAGGGACTTTAGCTTTCGTCCGCGCCTGTGAGCAAAATGGCATCACTCCTTTAATTGGGTTAACCGTCCAATTCAATATAGATAATGTGAAAGAAGAATTGGTTGTTTACGCAAAAAATTACGAAGGCTATCAGTATCTGATGGCCCTTTCGTCGTCTTTAAAACTACAAACAGAGGCGAATCGCCGAGCTATTTACCAAGAAATTACTTTACATGCTGATGATTATATTGTGATATTTTCAGCGATGACTGGACCTCATATGCGGTATTTAAAACAAGGTGATGGCCAAGCGGATTATACGCAATTAGACCGGGAATTAGTTTGGTGGCGTCGTCATTTTCCCAATAATCAATTATTCTTAGGACTTTCAGCTTTGGAAAATGAACAGTTTCATACGAATACTATTATTGAACTTAGTGAGCGTGCGGGTATTCCATTGATTGCAATGCCACATATTCAATACCTGGAACCGGATGATTTCTTCACCCAACAAGTGCTAGAAGCGATCGATCACAATGAAAAGATAGTCGAAATTGAGGAAATTAAGCAGGTCAAAGGTGCACATGCCTTGAGAAATCCAAATCAGTGGGCAAGTATGTATCAACAGCTGAAATATCAAGAAGCCTTGAATCAATTAACGGAAATGGTAAAGCAAATCCAAATTGATTTTCCACAAGTAAAGACTTTACTACCTAAATATCAGATACCGAGCGAATATATAGATACGCAGAAATATTTAAAAGATCTAGCTGAAGCTGGGTTAGTGAAGCGAGTGGCTTCTATTTCCAAAGCTTATACTGATCGTTTAGCCTATGAATTGAATGTGATTCATAAAATGGGCTTTGATGATTATTTCTTGATCGTATGGGATGTGATGAATTACGCCCACCAACATGCAATCCAAACTGGTCCAGGTCGGGGTTCAGCAGCTGGTGCTTTAGTTGCCTATGTACTAGAGATTACTGATGTTGATCCGATTGCGAATGATTTACTATTTGAGCGATTCTTAAATCCGGAACGGCAGAATATGCCTGATATAGATTTAGATTTCCCAGACGATAAACGACAAGAAGTATTAGACTATGTTTACCGAAAATATGGCGAAAACCATGTCGCTCAGATTGCAACATTTGGTACATTTGGCGCGCGGCAAGCTCTAAGAAATGTAGGATCTGTTTTTGGAAAGGCGCAAGTGACGCTTTCTGAATGGGCAAAAACAGTAGGCAATAATCCTAATTTACCAGCTGAAACCTTGACTGCAGTTTATGATCAGTCAGCGAAATTACGAGAGTTGATTGCTAATGAAGATTATGGTCAATTATGGTTTGATACTGCACAAAAATTAGAAGGATTACCACGTCATGTTTCTACACATGCAGCAGGTGTAGTAATTGCTGATCAACCTTTAACCTTGCATACGCCACTACAAGCATCCTCGACCCATATTCCAAATACCCAATACACAATGGGGGATGTTGAGGCAGTCGGACTCTTGAAAGTCGACTTCCTAAGTTTATCCAATCTAACCATTTTGCATGATGGTTTAGCCGCGGTAAGTAAATTAGCGAGCAGAGCTGTAAAAGCATTAGATATACCACTAGATGATCAAAAAACGTATGAAATATTCCGTCGTGCAGATACAAATGGTGTATTCCAATTTGAATCAGATGGTATTAAAAATGTCTTAAAGCAAGTAGCACCGACATCAATTGAAGATGTGGTTGCGGTTAATGCCTTGTATCGACCAGGTCCGGTTCAGCAAATACCACATTTTGTTGCTAGAAAACATGGTCGTGAACCAATAGCTTACCCACATCCTGATCTGGCGCCCATATTAGCGCCTACATATGGCATTATGGTCTATCAAGAGCAGGTAATGCAGGTTACCCAAAAAATTGCCGGTTTTAGCCTAGGAGAAGCAGATATCTTGCGCCGTGCGATCGGGAAAAAGAAACACGAAACGATTGAAAAAGTCCGGCAACAATTTATAAAAGGTGCAATTGATAAGGGCTATCAAGAAAATATTGCTGTACAAATTTATGACTATATTGAAGCTTTTGCCAATTATGGTTTCAATAAATCGCATTCCTTTGCATATTCATATTTGGCCTATCAGTTAGCTTGGATTAAGGCTAATTACCCCGTTGCTTTTTACTATGGGAATCTGAAACATACCAGAATTTATGATAAGAAAGGGAAAAATCTTGTTTTAGAAGCTAAAAATCACGGTGTTCAAGTGGTCAATCCAAATATAAACAAGTCCTTTTATGGCTTGTCGGTAGTGGATGCCCATCAATTGCAGCTGGGATTAGGCGATATTAGGGGAATTCCTAAGCGAGCAGTAGAAGAAATTATTGAAGCTAGAGAAGCAGAAGGTCCATTTAAAGATTTCGCTGACTTCATTCATCGACTTGGTAAGCTCGCTTTAAAAGAAGATATATTAGTAAAATTAGCGCAGTCCGGTGCCTTGGATACCTTTGGTTATAATCGTCGTACGTTACAATTAGAAGCGATTCCCAAAATGATTACTCATGAACAATTATTTAAAACGGACAACCAAAATCAAACTTCTCTACTAGGAGAAGACGATTTGTCTGCAATGTTTGCACCAAAAATTGTTAAAATTGATGAATTTGACCAACATGAGCTGATTGAAAATGAAATCGAAACACTAGGCCAAGCTTTATCAATAAACCTATTCGAAGATTACGAAGATTTTTATCAGTCTGGGACCATCAATTACATTGACAGTTTGAAAGAAAATGACAAGGCCTTTTTCCTGGGTGAAGTGATGGCTGTTAAACGGATTACTACGAAAAAAAATCAACCCATGGCATTTGTAACACTTGAAGACCAAACAGGCGCAATATCTGTGACAGCTTTTCCTGAAGCTTATGTTGCTTTTGCTAAACATTTAAATCAAGGAAATGCTTTATTAATTTATGGAAAGACACAAAAACGCAATGATGAACTGCAGGTAGTGCTAACTAAAGCATGGATGTTAGAAGAATCAACTAAGCAATATTTAAATCAATTAAAGCAAAAACAAGTTGGGCAATCGGGGGCGCTGACGAAAGTTGATAAGGAAATGAGTTCAGCTAATCAAGCTGAGTCAATAGTACAGAAGCAATCACCACCGGTTTGCTGGATTCGTGTAGCCGATAAAACAATGGCAAGCGATTTGAAAGCGGGATTGTTAGCTGTAGTAGCTAAACATCCGGGGCAAACATTGCTTCATTTTACAATTGTGGCAAGTCAGGAAAGCTACTGGTTAGCAGAAAAATACGCAATCCAAGTGACGGATGAATCGGTGAAAGAATTGACTACAATCTATGGCGAAGGTAATGTTGTTATTAAATAGCATAAAATACTTGTATAACTTTGCACAAAATGAGAAAACGTAAGACATTAGCTATGAAAAATGGTAGAATAACAGTGTAAATAAATTAATTGAGGTGGAAAAATGGGAAAACGTATAGGAGTTTTAACTAGTGGTGGAGACGCCCCTGGTATGAACGCAGCTATTAGAGCAGTTGTCCGTAAAGCAATTCATGACGGAGATGAAGTTTTCGGTATTCGCTACGGTTATCGTGGCTTAGCTGAAGGCGATATTTTCCAAATGGCGGAACGCGATGTAAGTGATTTGACTGCTCGTGGAGGCACTATGCTGTATACTGCCCGTTATCCTGAATTTAAGGATGAAGAAGGCCGTAGACCAGCTATTGAACAATTGAAAAAACATGGTATTGACTCTTTGGTAGTAATCGGTGGGGACGGTTCATACCGAGGTGCAGCATCATTAGCGGCAGAAGGTATTCAAACTGTCGGCATTCCAGGAACAATCGATAATGATATTCCAGGAACCGAGTATACCATTGGTTTCGATACCGCATGTAACACTGCCTTAGAAGCAATCGATAAAATTCGTGACACGGCTACTAGTCATCTTCGGACATTTGTTATCGAAGTGATGGGTCGTAATGCTGGGGATATTGCTGTTTGGACTGGTATCGGTTCAGGGGCTGAGCAAATTATTATTCCAGAAGCAGAATTTAATATGGATGAAATTGTTGCGAATATCGAAGAAGGTCGACGTCGTGGTAAGAAACATTCTATTATTATCCTTGCTGAAGGTGTAATGGAAGGTCATGAATTCGCTGATAAACTTTATGAATATGATGACTATCATGCACGTGTTACTGTATTGGGTCACGTTCAACGTGGTGGATCACCAACAGCTCGTGACCGTGTGTTAGCAGCACAATTCGGCTTCAAAGCTGTGGAATTGCTACATGAAGGTGCTAGCGGTGTTTGTGTGGGTATTAGTGGAGAAAATATTATCTCAACTGATATTAACGAAGCATTGCAATCGAAAGGTCACTCACATACGTCTCAAGTAGATCTATACAATATCAACTCAGAAATTTCATTTTAATTTTTTCTAAGAAAGGATGCATTAATCATTATGGAAAAAAACACCAAGATTGTATGTACCATTGGACCCGCATCGGAGTCTGTAGACACTTTAGTTCAACTTATCGAAGCAGGTATGAACGTTGCTCGTTTAAACTTCTCTCATGGGGACCATGCAGAGCATTTAGCACGTATTAACAACATTCGTGAAGCTTCTGAAAAAACTGGTCGTCGTGTTGCGATTTTACTGGATACTAAAGGTCCTGAAATTCGTACAAACAACATGAAAGACCACAAAGCTGTTACTTTGGTTAAAGGTTCTGAAGTTCGCGTTTCAATGAAAGAAGTTGAAGGAGATGAGAAGAAGTTCTCAATCACATATACTGACTTGATCAATGACGTTGAATTAGGGTCTCATATCTTAATTGATGATGGTTTGGTTGACTTATTAGTAACTGGTATCGACACTGAAAACAATGAAATCATTACTGAAGTTCAAAATACTGGTATCATCAAAGATAAAAAAGGTGTTAACGTACCAGGCGTTTCTGTTCAATTGCCAGGTATTACTGAAAAAGATGCAAATGATATCCGTTTCGGTCTAGAAAATGATATTGATTATATTGCAGCATCATTCGTACGTAAACCAAGTGATGTCTTAGAAATCCGTGAAATTCTAGAAGAAACTGGTAACGAATCAGTTCAAATCATCCCTAAAATCGAAAACCAGGAAGGTGTAGATAACTTAGACGATATCTTATCTGTATCTGACGGTTTAATGGTTGCTCGTGGTGACTTAGGGGTAGAAATCCCAGCTGAACAAGTACCAGTTGTACAAAAAGACATGATCCGTAAATGTAACTTAGCTGGTAAACCAGTTATTACAGCTACACAAATGTTAGATTCAATGCAATCTAACCCACGTCCAACTCGTGCAGAAGCATCTGACGTTGCTAACGCAATCTTTGATGGTACTGACGCAATCATGCTTTCAGGTGAAACTGCTGCCGGTGACTATCCAGTTGAAGCAGTTCAAACAATGAACCGTATTGCATTAGTAAGTGAAGGACGTAAAGAAGCGAAAACTGACATTGGTTCATTAAAACCAAGTACAGAAGGTGACATGGCAGAAGCAATCAGCCAATCTGTTGCTTACACTGCTCGTAGCTTACGCGTTTCAACAATCGTTGCAGCCACTGAATCTGGTCACACAGCGAAAATGATTTCTAAATATCGTCCAAGTGCTAAAATTATCGCTTTAACTTTCTCTGAAAGCCAAGCACGTAAATTAGTTTTAGCGTGGGGTGTAGAACCATTTGTTGTTGAAAAACCAGCTTCAACTGACGAAATGATGTCATTAGCAGGTACTGTAGCGAAAGAATCTGGTTACGCTCATGATGGTGATACAATTATTATCTCTGCTGGTGTACCAGTTGGTGAAAAAGGTACTACTAACTTGATGAAAATCCAAGTTATTGGTGAAAAATTAGTATCAGGTTCAGGTATCGGAGAAAAATCTGTTGTTGGTCATGCAGTAGTTGTAGACAATGCAGCAGATGCAGTAGCTAACGTAAAAGCTAACTCTGTATTAGTTGTGAAATCAACTGACAACGACTACAATGAAGCAATTAAAAACGCTGCAGCAGTAGTTGTTGAAAAAGGTGGATTAACAAGCCATGCAGCAGTATTAGGTGTAGAAAATGGAATTCCAGTTGTTGTAGGTGCAGAAAACGCAACTTCTTCAATTGAAAACGGCCAATTAGTAACAGTTGATGCTCGTCGTGGTATCGTTTATAACGGCGCAACTACAACTATCTAATCTTGCTTAACCTGAGTCACTAAAATCTATTATTCGGACATTTAAAAAGTGTTGACTGAGCTTTCATAGCTTGGTCAGCACTTTTCTTTTTCCAAAAATGATACATTATATTAGATTATTCGAGGGAATCTTCATTATTTTCTAATTTTTGTGTAAATATAATTGCTCCAGTAGGAAATAAAGGCTAAAATGAATAAGAGAAATTGAAAATTAGGAGGAAACAGTACATGCTACGTTTCATTACAGCTGGCGAATCACATGGTCCATTAGAAACTGCGATCATTGAAGGCGTTCCGGCAAACTTACCAATCGATATAGATAAAATCAACGAGAATCTTGCTCGCCGCCAAATGGGTTATGGTGCAGGAAATCGTATGAAAATTGAAAAAGACCAAGTGCGTATCACATCAGGTGTGCGTCACGGTTTAACTTTAGGTTCACCAATTACTTTAATTGTTGAAAATAGAGACTTTAAAAAATGGACGGAAATTATGAGCGCAGAAGATGTAGAAGATGGTATTAAAAAACGTCGTACAGTACATCATCCACGCCCCGGCCATGCTGATTTAGTTGGTGGAATCAAATACGGTTTTAAAGATTTACGTAACGTTTTAGAGCGTTCATCTGCTCGTGAAACAACGATGCGTGTAGCCGTTGGTTCAATTGCCCAACAAATCTTAGATGGCCTTGATATTGAAATCATCGCTTATGTTAAAGCTTTAGGTGGCGTTGAAGGTAAGGTTGATGCAACAAGTCTTTCTTATGAAGAAATCCGTCAAACAACGGATGAATCAGAATTAAAAATGATTGACCATTCAATTGATGAAGAAATCAAAGCGAAAATTGACCAAGCGAAAAAAGATGGGACTACTTTAGGTGGGGTTATCGAAGTGATCGCTAAAAATGTTCCTGCTGGTTTGGGTTCGTACACACACTGGGACAAGAAATTAGACGCTAAATTAGTAGGTGCTATGGTCTCGATTAATGCCTTTAAAGCGGCTGAAATCGGTGACGGTGTTGAAGT
>JAEZWY010000156.1 GCA_023442905.1 Bacillota bacterium
GCATAATTGGATGCATCAAACGTAAGATATTGTTTATTGTGTAAGCTAGGACTGAGCGAGTAGTTAACTTAGCTGCTTCGTCTTCACCTTGTAAAGTTTCTTTTGCCATTTCGATATACCAGTTACAGAATTCATCCCAAATGAAGTGATATAGTGAACGGCCTGCTTCACCAAATTCGAATTTATCAAAGTTTGCGGTTACTGAAGCAATGGTTTCATTCAAACGAGTTAAAATCCATTGGTCTTTAATTTCAGTTACATTTGATAAATCAATTTCATTATAAGTTAAATCATCAAGGTTCATGATGGCATAACGAGAAGCATTCCAGATTTTATTAATAAAGTTCCAAGCTGCTTCAAGTTTTTCTTCGTTATAACGGATATCTTGTCCAGGTGTTGAACCAGTTGCAAGGAACCAACGTAAAGCGTCTGCACCATACTCATTTACAACATCCATCGGGTCAACTCCGTTACCTAATGATTTAGACATCTTACGGCCTTGGCTATCACGGATTAAACCATGGATCAGCACATTCTTGAATGGACGACGACCAGTGAATTCTAAACCTTGGAAAATCATACGGGCAACCCAGAAGAAAATGATGTCATAGCCTGTTACCAATGTTGAAGTTGGATAGTAGCGTTTAAAGTCTTCTGCGTCTGTATCTGGCCAACCCATTGTTGAAAATGGCCATAAGGCAGATGAGAACCAAGTATCTAATACGTCTGGATCTTGTTCCCAGTTTTCACTATCAGCTGGTGCTTCCATACCTACATACATTTCACCAGTTTCTTTGTGATACCATGCAGGAATTTGATGTCCCCACCATAATTGACGTGAGATAACCCAATCATGGGCATTTTCCATCCAAGTCTTGAAGGTATTTTCGAAACGTGGTGGGTAGAAATCAACACGGTCATCAGTAGCTTGATTATCTAGAGAATTATCTGCTAATGGACGCATTTTAACAAACCATTGCGTAGATAAACGAGGCTCAACAACGACACCAGTACGCTCAGAATGTCCAACTGAATGGACCATTTCTTCTACACGGATTAAGAAACCTTGTTCATCTAAAGCCGCAACAACAGCCTTACGCGCTTCTTCGCGGGTCATACCAGCAAATTCACCAGCATTTTCATTCATTGTTGCGTCGGCATTCATTACATTGATACGCGGTAAATCATGACGGTTTCCGACAGCAAAGTCATTAGGATCATGAGCTGGCGTAATTTTTACAATACCGGTACCAAATTCACGTTCTACGTAATCATCGGCCACGATTGGAATTTCACGACCAACTAATGGTAAGGTAATGGTTTTACCAACTAAGTGGGTATAACGGTCATCATCCGGGTGAACAGCTACAGCAGTATCCCCAAGCATGGTCTCTGGACGTGTTGTTGCGATTTCTAGTGACCCTGAACCATCAGTTAGTGGATATGAAAGGTGGTAGAAAGCACCGTTATCATCAGAGTAGATAACTTCCATATCTGACAAAGCGGTTTGTGCTTTGGGATCCCAGTTGATGATATACTCACCACGATAAATTAAATCTTTATTGTACAAATCAACAAAGACTTTACGTACAGCCTCACTTAGACCGTCATCTAAAGTAAAACGTTCGCGTGAATAATCAACAGAGATACCCATTTTACCCCATTGTTGACGGATTGTTTCAGCGTATTCTTCTTTCCAATCCCAAACTTGGTCAATAAATTTTTCACGACCAAGATCGTAGCGAGAAATACCCTCTTCAGCTAATTTCGCTTCAACCTTTGCTTGTGTCGCGATACCTGCATGGTCCATACCTGGTAACCATAGCGTGTCATAACCTTGCATACGTTTTTGGCGGATAGACATATCTTGTAGCGTAACATCCCAAGCGTGACCTAAATGTAATTTACCTGTTACGTTTGGAGGTGGGATAACGATAGAATACGGCTCAGCAGTTCTATCCCCATTAGGTTCAAATACACCAGACGCTACCCATTTATCATAGCGACCTTCTTCAACCGCATTCGGTTGGTATTTAGTAGACATATTAGTCTCTTTCATGAAAGCTTCCCTCTTTCTTATATTTCTATTTTTGGCAAAATAAAAGCCCTATACTATAAAAATCTATGACTAGATTATTATAGTATAGGGCGCAAATTTCATTGCTCGGTACCACCTACATTTTTACTTCATTGTAAGGACATGATAACGGTTTGTACCGAAGTAACGCGACATTTTGCCTACCATGCAACCATTATTGACTGTCTTACCTGTTCACACCAACCACAAGCTCGCTTAAAGACAAAAACAATAAACCTCACAGTAATTACTTAAATTATTTGCATAGCCAATAATAGCACGGAAAAAAATAGAAAGCAAGAATAGGATGTGAGACAGGGCGTTTAGACAGGAGACGATGGAAGAATTGTGCCGTGTCACACAAAGTGTGAAACAAACTATTCTGAAGCGGACACCTGTCTGCCCTGGCGAGCTCAACTTCAAAGGGTGCGAGGGGCGACGCTGAGAAAAGAACCGTTGGAAGATTAGTGCAGTAAATGACGCAGTCAGTTACAAACTAAGCTAAAATGAAGTTGCGTCTAATTATTCTGCTCAATTATAGATGCAAGCGCTAATGTTAATTAAGCAATCCTGCGCATTTAAGCGAGTATATGCTAAAGCACCGACTCGCTTATAAGATGGAAGAATAGTGCCGTATCACACAAAGTGTGAAACAAACTATTCTGAAGCGGACACCTGTCTGTCCTGGCGAGCCCGACGTTAAAAAAGGTACGAGTCCTATCGTTAAATTGATCTATGTCGTATTTAGTCTAGATAAGGTGGTTATATGAAAACATTAGCAATTGATACATCAACACAAGCTTTAAGTGTCGCCCTACGTGATGGGGACCAGGTTGTCACAGAAACGACCACCAACACTAAAATTAAACATTCAACCCAATTGCTACCACTAATTGATAGTATGTTCAAGTTAGTCAATTGGCAACCTAACGACTTGGAGGGCATTATCGTAACGGAAGGTCCGGGTTCTTATACAGGATTGCGGATTGGGGTAACAGCAGCAAAAACCTTAGCAAATACCCTAAGTATTCCTTTATTCACCTTACCAACTTTGATGGCTTTAGCAGGTAATGTCCAGGTAACAACTGGTTCAAGCCTAGTCATCCCTTTCATTGATGCCAGAAGAAAAACAGCTTTTGCGACCGTTTACCTAAAAGAAGGCTATACATTTAAGCCATTATTCACCACATCGCACGGTTTATTTACCGACTTTTTGGACCAAGTTGTAGTATATCTTGCTGAACATAAAGACTTACAAGGCTTACCGTTAAATTTTGTGAGTCCAGATATTGAAGCTTTCCGTCCAGATATTGAAGCTAAATTTGGTGGCGAAGCCATTATTTTCCCAAGTGAATCAGGTTTGATTCATGCTGGCCACCTAGGTGCATTACCACTAAGACAAGTGGATGTAGATACCTTTATTCCAGACTATGCAAAATTATCGGAAGCTGAAGAAAACTGGTTCGCTCAAAATCCTGAGGAGGCTAAGGCAGATGAAGGCATGTACGTGGAGAGAACAAATTAAAGCATTTTTCAAAAATTTTAATCGACAGGTGTTATTTACCATGAAGAAATCCCTAGTAGCTGATTTAACATTAGACAAACAATCAATCGCCTTACCAGATGGACAATCTATCTTTTTTGTTATGCAAGATACGACAGTAATTCATCAAATGGTTGATGTTGAATATCGCGCTTACCATCAAGTCGTTTCTTGGACAGCACGCGACTTCTTGTATGATATGACCCAAAATCCTAATACCTATTACATCCAAGCCTTCTTAGGTGAAGAATTAGTAGGCTTTATTGGCTGTCGTCGTGACCGGACGGATGTCCATATTTCAAACTTAGTCGTAAATCCAGATTACCAATCTATCGGCATCGGGTCTGCCTTACTGGACCGAGCTATCGACTGTGCTAAACAACTGGACCGAAATGCTATGACATTAGAAGTACGGGCATCAAACCATGGCGCACAACGCTTTTATCAACGTTTCGGCTTTTACGAAAGTGATACCAAAGAGAACTACTACTCTGATAATGACGAGGACGCCTACGAAATGCGGTTAGCTCCCCTAATTAATGTAGAGCAAATCGAAGTCGTCGAAGGGGTGTAACCCGTGCAAATCGACCATCTAGACCATCAGTGGGCTAAAACTCAAGACCCTAAAGCCTTAGGCAAAATGGCTACCGATATCCACGCTAGCTTACACCAAGCCTTTTCAACGGATTTATCTTGGTCTGCAAATGCCATTGATGCCAGTCTCAATAATCCATACCATCATTTCTTTATTATGCGCGATCCAGCAAACTTAGAGATTGTTGGACTAGCGCATTTTCAATTGATTTTTGATGAGGTCGAGCTCTTCAATATTGCCGTCTTGCCTGACTACCGTAGACAAGGGCTTAGCTACCGGATGCTTGAAGAGGCATTGCTATATTTTGCACAAAACAAGGGAAAAATAGTGACCCTTGAAGTCCGCAGTCGTAATCAAGCTGCTCGGCGACTATATGAAAAACTAGCCTTCAAACAAATTGCTAGTCGTCCCAACTATTATCCTGTAGACTTAGACGACGCTATTATTTATCAACGAAACTTAGAGGAAAAAAACTAAATAACAAATTGAAAGGAGCCATTTCGCTATGGCAACAATATTAGCAATCGAATCTTCTTGTGATGAAACATCCGCTGCTATCGTCCAAAACGGGACAGATATGCGGTCTAATGTTGTCGCAAGTCAAATTAAGAGTCATATGCGGTTTGGCGGTGTAGTACCTGAAATCGCTAGCCGTCATCATGTAGAACAAATTACCCAAATCATCGACCTAGCTATGATTGAAGGTAACGCTACTTGGGAAGATGTGGACGCTGTCGCAGTAACCCAAGGACCTGGACTAGTCGGTTCGTTATTAATCGGGGTTACGGCAGCCAAAACTTTGGCTTTTGCTCATCAAAAACCTTTAATCGGGGTTAATCATATGGCTGGTCATATATACGCTAACCAACTGATCGCGCCAATGGATTATCCATTGTTGGCATTAGTTGTATCCGGTGGTCATACTGAACTAGTGATTATGCGCGGAGAAAATGATTTTGAAACAATTGGTGATACGCGTGATGATGCCGTAGGAGAAGCTTACGATAAAATCGGCCGTGTCATCGGAGTGCCTTATCCAGGTGGGAAAATCATTGACCAAATGGCTCATGAAGGGGAAGATGTTTATCAATATCCGCGAGCTATGAAGGGTGAAGATACATTAGATTTTTCTTTTTCAGGCTTAAAATCTGCTGTAATCAATCATATGCATAATGCCAAACAAAAAAATGAAACGCTTGATATGAACAATGTAGCAGCTTCATTCCAAGCAGCAGCGCTTGATCAATTAGTGGGTCGGACAATTGCTGCCTTAGACCAATACCCAGAAATCAACCACTTACTAGTTGCAGGTGGTGTAGCAGCTAACAAGGGCTTACGTAGCCAATTAACCGCTGCAGTTGAAGAATTAGATCGACCAGTTACCTTACAGTTCCCGCCATTAAGCCTTTGCGGTGACAATGCGGCGATGATAGGTGCAGCAGCAGAGTCTTTATACCAAACACAGCAATTTGCTTCTTTAGCTTTAGACGCTAAACCAGGTATGAGCTTATCATAGGTAAAATATTTTGAAGCGAGGCAAGTTTTCTTTATAATAGAGAGAATTTATAACTGAATGAGAAAGAGAAGGCGGTGGGGTAATGTTTAATAAAAGAAAAACAAATACGCAAGATAAACATGAAGACCGATATCGTCTAGAACAACTTTCAGCGCGACAACGACGAAAAGAACGGTTTAAAGAACAACCTGATCGGATTCGTGATAATCCTGGTGATACTTTCGTGGATATCATTATCTTTCTTCTGATTATTGCTGTAATAACCGGATTGGTCTTTCTATACTGGGCTTTTAGCCTGTAGAAAGCGACTATATATTAGCTAAGACGACTAAATAAAAAGCACAGAAATGTGCTTTTTTTGGTAAAAACCCTGTAGAGAAAGCGATCAAAAGGGCATATGTTAGGAATGTGAAATATTTCACTTGTAAAACACCCTAGCTAGCAATTACAATTTAATTATACCTAGTTTTACTTGCATCCGGTTGTTTCTAGGTGTGTCGTTTGTTGTTGGGATGCACAAAAAATAGGTTAGCCAAGTCCATAAAGCTAACCGTGAATACTTTTTGTCTCAGCTCTCTAAGCGTGCACTTAGAGAGCTTTTGTAGCTATATAGATAAAATAAAAAACGTCCGAAGACGTTTTTTATTTTTGCTTATTATTATTTACTTAATTGCTGTTTCATCAGTAAAGCACCACTAGCCAACTGTGCAATGATACAGATGATAAGAATAACCGCTAAAGAAATGTAGTTAAATTGATTTTCTAGTAAAATGGCTACATAACTCCAAATAAATACTAATGGAAAGGCAATGTCTTTGTATCTAAAGGCGATGTAACCCATTAATAGACTAGCAACCACTAGCATAATATTGGTCCAAGGTAACTCAGAAAGGCCAATGAAAGAATCAACGCCAGCACCGATAAACCAGGTGAAGATATTGACAATTGTTGCAACAGTTACCCAGGCAAAATAGATAGAGAAAGGTAAACGATCAAGCCAGTGTCGGTTATTTATATCCGATAATCTTGTATACATGCTGACTAAGTTGATGAGTAATAAAGCAATAATGATTGTTGAAGCAAGCAACCATTCTTGGGTGAAGGCAATAATCCAAAAACCGTTCAGTAAAAAATTGATAACAGGTAGAAAACTTAATCTATCTACTACTTGTTGCGCTTTTTGATGATTAAAGAATAAACGAATAATCCAAATAAAAGTGAGTATGTAAATGATTCCCCAAATGGAGAAAGCGTAGCCGGCAGGTTGAATAAGTGCAGGATCTTGGTTTGCGACAATCCCAACATTCGTGGCAGACCAGTAATTTAGAAAGATCATTACAGCGAATGCGATGAGGTAGATTACAGGCCATTTTGTATATTTTTTCATGAATATCTTCCTTTCAATTTAGTTGCAGTAGTATTGTTTCAACAATTGCTTATGAGGAGAATTTTATACCATCATCCAACATGACTTCATCAGCAGCAATTTTTCCTGAAGTGAGTACAATTGGCACACCAGCACCTGGATGGACGCTTGACCCAGCAAAGTATAAATTATTGACCTTTTTTTGCTTTACTTGTGGTCTAAAATGATTGCTTTGCCACAAAGTAGGTCGTAAGCAAAAAGTCACTCCACGGCATGCATTAAATTTACTTTTGAAATCTTCCGGTGTGTAGTGTATTTCAGTCAAAAATTCATTTTGAAGTAAATACTGTTAGCTAAATATGAATTTGGGTACTTTTTCAGTAATTGTTTCAAGTATCGACGAAAATGTGTAATCGATTTTTCTTGGTTTTGTAGTCTTTCTTGATTACGTTTAAACTTACCTCGCTCAGTTTTGGTAGCTTGTTTTTTAAAGTATCCCCAAATGTGTTGTCCAGCATTTATTTCATTACCAATGTCTTCTGGTAAATTTTCAGCGATTTCAAGATAATGGATAAAGGCTTCAAAATCAGTGTTCTCTTTATCTTTTAAAAGGTCTCTAATTGCTTGATAAATATTTAAAGACTTTGCCATAACGGCATATTTATAACGTGCCCATAACTTTTCGGCAGTCCCAATATCTTGGTCAAGATATAACTGGATTTTTTCTGCAGACCGATTTTTATCTTTTACTTCTAACATGATATCAATAGGACCACTTAATTCATTTTGAATAAAATGGATAAAAGGGTTAAGTGCGGTCGTTCTAGTATGTGCACCCGGTTTTTTATCTAACGCTTGTTGACTATAGTGAATGGCCTGTCTACCATCGTTGGGAGTCCAAGTTTGACCGGCTAGTTCAATGTAGGTTTTCATCGTACGGCTATTTTCGGGTTTCAATATATTGAAATGTAGGTTATCAAATACGACAGGTAAGTGAGTGAATTGACTAATATACAAGACATCTTCAATATTATATAAGCGTTCATCATTTTCGATGACTAAATGCCGACGAATTCTACTAGAAAGGCTGTTAGCTACTTGAATAAAGCGTTGAATTGCGGCTTCTTTATCACCGTACACACCACCAATATGAATCACCATTTTATTACTTTGATCACCGCCCAATAACGCCAACAAATCGGCATGATAATCCAAATCAGCAATTGCGCGTTCTACTACATCCTCCTTTGGAGAATTTAGCACAGTATATTGACCAGGGTGAAAGGATATGCGGATGTCTAAATTCTTTATGAGCATCTTTAGTGCATCGAATTCATCTTGAAAATATACCTGCCAGTCTAAATTAACATCATCTTTAGCCTTAGTTGCAAAAGGAATTAAATCA
>JAEZWY010000162.1 GCA_023442905.1 Bacillota bacterium
GTAAGAATTGAACTGCTTTTTGGATATTTGAGAATACTTTACGTCCTTCTTCGATTGCAGTGATGATTGTCGCAAAGTTGTCATCAGCAAGTACCATGTCAGAAGCACCTTTAGAAACTTCTGTACCAGTGATACCCATACCGATACCGATATCAGCTTGTTTTAATGATGGCGCATCGTTAACACCATCACCAGTCATTGCAACCACTTTATCATGTGACTGCCATGCAGACACGATACGAACTTTATGTTCTGGAGATACACGTGCATACACAGAATATTGTTCAACGTTTGCAGCTAATTCTGCATCTGTCATTTCATTCAAGTGTGCACCTGTTGTAACAGCTTCTTCTTGGCCTTCTTCAATAATACCTAAACGAGCTGCAATAGCTGCGGCAGTATCTTTATGGTCACCAGTAATCATAACTGTACGGATACCAGCTTGTTTCGCTGTAGCAATTGAGTCACGAGCTTCAGGACGTTCAGGGTCAATCTCACCGACCATACCAGCAAAGATTAAATCATGTTCTAGAGACTCTGTATTGAATTCAGCTGGTAATTCATCAATATAACGGTAAGACATACCTAATACACGCAATGCTTGGATTGCCATACCGTGGTTAGCGTCTAATAATTCTTTACGTGCAGCTTCATCTAATGGTAAAATTTCGCCATTATTCACGTAGTGTGTACATTTATCGATAATAACATCAGGCGCACCCTTAGTCATTGAAACGTATTTACCATGTGCTTGTTCTTCACCTAAAGTTTCGTGAACTGTTGTAGACATTTTACGGTCAGAGTCAAATGGTACTTCACCAACACGAGGTTGAACTTTAATAGTTTCACGAACATCGTAGCCTTTATCAAAACCAAATTGAATCATAGCTGTTTCAGTAGGATCACCAGCTAATGAACCATCTTTAGCGATCGTAGAGTCATTAGCCATGTTCATTACTCGGAAAACAGGTTCGTTATGGTCAATGTCCTCTGAGGCGTCATGTAGTTCACCATTGTAGTACACTTTTTCGATAGTCATTTTGTTTTGTGTAAGGGTACCAGTTTTATCTGAACAGATAACTTCAGTACCACCTAAAGTTTCTACAGCTGGTAATTTACGTACCAAGGCACGACGGTCAGCCATTTTTTGTGTACCTAATGCAAGAATAATTGTTGAAATTGCTGGTAACCCTTCAGGAAGGGCAGCTACAGCAATTGAGATGGCTGTTAATAGCATTGTAATCCAGTCAAATCCACGTAATAAACCTAGAACAAAGATCACAATGGCAATGATTACAATTGCATAAGTAAGGAAACGAGTTAATCCGTTCATATTTTCTTGTAATGGTGTTGTTTTACCTTCAGCATTTTCTAACATTTCAGCAATGTTACCAACTTCAGTATCCATAGCTGTTGCTGTTACGACACCTTCACCACGACCGTAAGTAACGTTAGTAGAAGAGAATCCCATATTTAAACGGTCACCAATACCTGCATCAGCTTCCACTGGTGCAATATCTTTTGTTACTGGCACTGACTCACCAGTTAAAGCAGCTTCTTCAATTTGTAATGAACTTGCTTTGAATAGACGTATGTCGGCAGGAACTACGTCACCAGCTTCTAGAATTACGATATCACCAACAACGATATCTTTAGAATCGATCGCTTTAACTTCGCCATCGCGACGAATATTTGCTTTAGGTGAAGACATTTTTTTAAGAGAGTCAATTGCATCCTCAGCTTTATTTTCTTGAACAACACCCATAATTGCATTAATTAATACAACTGCAAGGATAATAATAGCATCTACCATACCGTGCATACCTTCTAAAACTAATGAAAGTGCTGCAGCGATTAATAAGATAATAATCATTAAATCTTTAAATTGGTCCAAGAACTTCTGTAAGGTAGATTTGCGTTCACCTTCCTTAATTTCATTCGGTCCATTCTTCTCTAAGCGACTGGCAGCTTCAGCATCTGTTAAACCTTCAGTAGAAGAATTTAATGATGTGAACACTTGATCAGCATCTTGAGTGAAGAAAGACTGATTGTTCTTTTCTTCTGACATTAATCATCTCTCCATCCTTTAAATTATTTTCCCTAAAGCAGGAACCTGAGGTGGTTTTTCAAAAAAAAGACCTATGACTACCCCTCGATAGAGAAGTAGCCATAAGTCTCATCTTTTAAGACGGCACCAGCAGATATCTGCCGTATATGTTGGCGCCGCCACGATATAATAATCGCTGATTACTCCCTCATGGATCTGTTTAAGTTAATGTAATTATATTTTATTTAGGATAGAATTGCAATAATTAACTGAAAATAAAATGAACAAATAATGTCAAAATATGAAGAATAGCAAAAGTTATATATTTAGGGTATAATTATTGTTCGTGAAAAAAGAAAGGTGTTGAATATGGAATCATCTTACATTCAAATAATTAATCAAAGTTTACCCTTTAACAAGAAACAAATTGAAAATGTATTGGTATTGTTGGAGGAAGGCAATACCGTACCTTTTATTGCTCGTTATCGTAAGGAAGTAACACAGTCATTAGATGAAGTTCAAATTAGAGAAATTGAACATGCTTACCAATATACGAAACAGTTAGAGGAAAGAAAGGCATCGGTTCTTGCAAATATTGAAGAACAAGGAAAGTTAACTGATGACCTAGCTAACAAAATTAAAAAGGCGACTGTATTACAAACAGTAGAAGATTTATATGCGCCTTATAAACAAAAACGTCGTACTAAAGCGACTATTGCGAAAGAGAATGGGCTAGAAGATTTAGCAAAATGGCTATTTTCATCACCAACTTCAGGCAATGTACAGACTGAAGCTGAAAAATTCCTAAATGATGAGATTCATGATACGAAAGCTGCTTTAGCTGGAGCTCATGAAATTATGGCTGAGTGGATTGCAGAAGATGCAGATATCCGCTTATGGTTGCGTAAATATACCTTAAAAGAAGGTAAACTTACTAGTCAAAAACGTAAGAATGCTGAAGATGAAAAAGCAATCTTCGAAATCTATTATGATTTTAGCCAGAATATTCAAAATGTGAAACCGTATCAGGTTTTGGCAATTAATCGGGCTGAGAAATTAAAGATTTTAAATGTTGCAATTGAGGCAGATGAGTTTCCAATTATTGAGCATTTAGTAAATCGCTTCATAAAAGGGCGTCCAGTATCAACACGTGAAATACAATCAGCTATTCAAGATTCTTTAGACCGTTTTCTAAAACCTTCTATTGAAAGAGAATTACGTTCGAAGTTAACGGAAACAGCTGAGCAACACGCAATTGCAACTTTCTCTACTAATTTAGGTAATTTACTGATGCAACCGCCATTAAAAGGGCGTGTAGTACTGGGATTGGACCCTGCTTTTAGAACAGGATGTAAACTTGCAGTAGTAGATGCGACAGGTAAAGTATTGGCTAAGGATGTTATTTACCCACATGCACCAGTAAATAAAAAAGCAGAAGCTAGCAAAAAGTTCCTCGAGTTGGTTCATACGTATGAAGTTGAGATGGTTGCGATTGGTAACGGAACTGCTAGTCGAGAATCAGAGCAATTTGTTGCTGAACAGATACAAGACAATGATTTAGATTTGGTGTACAGTATTGTTAATGAAGCAGGCGCTTCTGTTTACTCAGCAAGTGAAATCGCTCGTGAGGAGTTTCCAGAATATAATGTTGAAGAACGTTCAGCAGTATCTATTGCGCGTCGTTTACAAGATCCGTTAGCCGAATTAGTGAAGATAGAGCCCAAAGCTATAGGTGTAGGCCAGTACCAACATGATGTATCACAAAAAGAACTAGCAGAAAGTCTTGATTTTACTGTTGAAACTGTTGTTAACCGTGTGGGCGTAAACTTAAATACAGCTTCTGCATCATTATTAAGTCATGTAGCTGGTTTATCTATGGCAGTTGCAAAAAATGTTGTTGCCTATCGGAATGAAAATGGTGTCTTTACGGATAGAAAACAGTTAGGGAAAGTGAAACGTTTAGGGCCAAAAACCTATGAACAAGCGGTTGGCTTTATCAGAATAACTGGTGGCGATAATATTTTAGACAATACTGGTATTCACCCGGAAAATTATAAAACAGTTAAAACAATTCTGAAGGACTTAAATATTTCTTTAGAGGAACTTCAAACAGAAGAATCAAGAAAAATAATTGCAAATATCGATTTACCGTCTCTGTCTGAAACTTATGAAATTGGGAAAGAAACGCTAGTTGATATACAAAAATCCTTATTGACTCCTGGACGAGATCCGCGAGAAGACGTAGCTGCACCAATTCTTAGATCTGACGTTCTATCATTAAAAGATTTAAAAGTAGGTATGAAATTACAAGGAACCGTACGAAATGTAGTCGATTTCGGAGCTTTTGTTGATGTTGGGGTTAAGCAAGATGGTTTAGTGCATATTTCAAGAATGTCTTCAAAATTTGTAAGTAATCCGAGTGATATCGTATCTGTTGGTGATATTGTTGAAGTATGGGTGTCAGAAGTGGATGAAAAAAAAGGCAGAATCGGTTTAAGTATGCTTGAAATTAAATAAATCGGTTGTTAATTAGAAAACAGTTAAAAAATAATTAAAAAACACTTGATTATTCCATTAATTTTGTTATATTTAAGTTAACTTAAAGAAGGGAAGGTAGAAATAATGATGACTGAACAGATTAAAATTCAAGTAGAACTTGTTTCTACATTCCCACACCAAAATTTATTATTATTATTAGTTAACTGAGGATTCTACCATATTATAGTAGAGTCCTATTTCTCGTGAAATACGGGCTCTTAACTAAGACGCCGGCCCGTATCAACGAGCCGGCGTTTTCGTTAACTATTTTTTAAAATGGTGCAAATCTTTGGTTGATATTTGGGTTGCTAATGATATTTACAGATAGATGGGAGAAATTTTTATGAAAAAAATGAAATTTATTAAAATGCTAACAACAATTTTTGCGGTATCAATAATGGGCGTAGGTTGTACTCAAGCAACAACTGCCACTTCTAATAATGGTAATTCGTCTACCTCATCAGCGGAAGCTAACGTTGATTCAGATGCAGTTAATATTGGAGGATTATGGGAGCTAACTGGTGCAACCGCTGCTTATGGTGTGGTCCAAGATAATGCTATTCAATTAGCTGTTGAACAGCGAAATGAAGCGGGTGGTATAGATGGAAAAGAAGTTAATTATCATTCTTATGATAATCAAGGAACACCTGAAGAGGCAGCTACTGGCATGACATATTTAATTGAACAAGGAAATTCAGTAGTTCTAGGAGCTGCAACCGCTGCCTTAACATTTGCTACACAACCAGTAGCTGAAAGTGCAGAAGTACCATTTGTATCTGCAACTACAACTGTCGATGATGCGACAATTAATTCAAAAACCGGGGAAGTATGGGAGTATTTCTACCGTACAAGTTTTGAAATTTCTTTCCAAGGCGCAGCAATTGCTGAATTTGCAAACCAAAACGGCTATTCAACAGCTGCTGTACTGAAAGATAATTCGACAGACTATGGGCAAAATTTAACTGATATTTTTGTAAATAATTTTGACGGCGATGTGATTATTGATGAATCATATATTTCTGGAGATACGGACTTTAGTTCTGTTCTAACAAATGTAAAATCGCAAAAGCCAGATGTCATCTTTATTGCTGGTTATTATCAAGAAGCGGGTCCAATAATTAAACAGGCTAGAGAAATGGGCATTGATATTGCCATTGTTGGGCCAAATGCTCTAGGCAATCAAAATATCGTTGAACTTGCAGGAGCAAAAAATATGACAAATGTCTATTACGTAGCTCATTTTGTTTATACGGAAGATGCTGATCAAGACGTACAAGACTTCTACAATGCATACGTAGAAAAATTTGGGACAGAACCAGATATGTTCTCTGCAGTAGCTTATGATGCAGCAAATATGGTTATGGATGCTATTGATGCAGCTGATTCTACAGATCCAAAATCCGTTAAAGAGGCGATTGGTGAAACACAAGGATTCGAAGGGATTGCTTACGATATATCATTTGATGAAGAACACAATGTATCTGCACCAGCTTATATTCAAGAAGTAATGAATGGTGAGCCGACTGAAAATGTTACTGTAATTGAACCGAAATAATATTAAAATCTGTACTTTACTCAAGTAAATGATAAAATATATGTAAGCACTTAAATACTATTGACAAATAGGGAGGATCCTTCATGAAAATCAAACAATATATGAGTAAAGACGTGATTACTGTTTCACCAGAGACTTCTGTGACAGAGGCTGTGACAAAAATGGAAAGTCACCAAATTCATAATCTTCCGGTTACATCTAATGGCCAATTTGTTGGTTTAATTACTCAAGACATCATCGATGCAAAATCTGCCTCAGACGCAACAAGTTTGAGTGTATATGAATTAAACTACATTCTTTCTCAAGCAAATGTCGAGAAATTTATGGATAAACAAGCTGCAACAGCAACTACTGAATGGATGGTGGAAGAAGCTGCAGAGTATATGCGTAAGAATAATTTACGTGTGCTACCAATCGTTGATGAAAATAAAGTTGTACAAGGTATTGTAACTTATAAAGATATTTTCAAAGCTTTGATTGATTTATCTGGTTACCAACCAGGTGATGAGGGTAGTCGAATTGTGGTAAAAGTCATTGAAGATAAAGTGGGCGTACTTTCAGAAATTACGAAAGTATTGGCAGACGCAAATGTTAGTGTTTCTCATATTTTCGTTAATGATGAAGATGGTATTGAAATTACCATTCAAGTACATACTGGACAAGGTGATGATGCAAGATTAGCAATTGAAAATGCGGGTTACGAAGTCATTACATTATAAAAAATTAAAAAAGTGGTTTAGATGATAGTATCTGAACCACTTTTTTGTAATCACTATGTTATTAATTTAGCAAAAAACTCGATAATATCATGCATATTATCGAGCTGGTATTTGAAAAGTATATAAATGCGGCCAACAAGAGTTGAACTTGCACGAGAGTAATCCCACTGCCCCCTCAAGGCAGCGCGTCTGCCATTCCGCCATGACCGCAAGTTTAAAAAGTCTAGTGATAATATTATTTATAGCCTCAATAATTACCACATAGATTATTATATAAAGATGCGGGCTCTTTTGCAATATGTTTAGAAAAATCACAAAATATTCCAAGTCTAGAGTGCTAAAGCTGGCGAAGTACAAGAGACTTATGAGTCAGCGTTACTAAAGCTATAGAGATTAATATGATTAGCTTATTAAGCTTAATCATGGTTAAAAGAAGAGCCACCTTCCATCGTTTAAGTAAATGTTGGAAGGTGGACTTACTAGAAAACTATGTAGGTTACATATTCAGATGATTCAATAAATCTAAAGAATATTAATATATTAAGCCAACCAAGAAAATAACAGCTAAAAAGAATAATAGTAATACACCCAGTATGCTATAAAATGCTTTTGATTTGTTGACATTACCAGACTGTAAGAAGTGAATAGTCATTGTGATAATCAGCAGGGAAATTTGCATTAGGGAAAGCAAAAGGACAACAATCATGAAAATTAATGGTGCTAATAGTGAGCTTAAAAAGCAAATGAAAGCTACAACGACTGAAATACTATTCATACCGAAGAAATGAGTTAGCCAAACATTGTTGCTCATTTTTTCGGACTCATTATTCCGATTGAATAAATGAATAATAGCTGGCAATAACCACAGGGAGATAATCAAGAAAACAAAGGTTTTTAATCCGAAACGCCAAGCAACAAATTCAAAATTTAAATTAGGCAGTACGGATAAATCTGCAAACCACTCATAGTGTGACACAAAGTAATTAGCTAAAGATGTAATAGATACTGTATTTAGAATAGCTAATAAAAGTAAGCTTGTAATACCATGATTCGGGTTTTCATTCAATCCGTTGGTTGAGGGCGATTGAATTGGTTTTTTGATATAAGATAACAAGTAAGTAATATAAGAAGTTAGATGGTTTCCAGCCTGCTTATTTTTTCGACGACTTGGCCCTTCATCTTCATTATTCTTGTTTTGTTTATTATTTTTTCCAAACGAAAAGAAAGGTTTTCTGGCCTTTTTATCTTCTGTGTTTTTACTAGTGGTATCTTGAATAGGGGAATTATTCATCTCCTCATGGATACTGTATTGATCATCACGCTCGATACCTTCATTAGTAAATCTTGTTGCTGGAATTTCAATAGTATCATGGATATCGTCATCTAAGTCTCGATTGATAATGATATGATCACAATGTGGACAAATTTCTGCATTTGATGGAATGGCCAACTGGCAATTTGGACAAATCATAGTTTTTGTTACTCCTTATCTCTGCATCACACTTTATAGTAATTGAATAAGCTTAAAAGTGTGATTTACTCCAAATCATGATAACATAGTTTTGAAGGGGACTGTACATTTCTAAAGAATTTTATTGTTTTTTTAAGGAGTAAAAAATTGATGTATAAACAAAAGACATTACCTACAAAAGTAGATCCAAAAGAGCATATTGAATCTCTGAATGTGACAAAAGCAAAAAAAGAAGATGGACTTAAATTATTAAGGATTTTTGACGATGAAACAGGTATTAAGCCAATGATGTGGGGACCATCAATTATTGGTTATGGTATATATGAATATACAACATCTTCTGGCATAAAAGGCATTTGGCCTATGACAGGATTTTCTATCCAAAAAACTAAATATTCTCTATACTTAAAATTTGATCAAGAAAGATCTCAACAATTTTTGGACAAATTAGGTAAGCATTCAGCAGGAGTTTCCTGTGTGTACGTCAATAAACTTGAAGATATTAACGAAGGCGTTTTAAGAGAATTTATTCGTGAAGGTTATCAATATATGCAAATACATTTTAGGACATTTGATAGCCTACAATAGAATTTGCGCTTTTTTACATTAAAAATAAGATTTCGGTTAATTTTTTTTACAATCTTTGGTAAACTATAATTAGAAATAGATAAGAAATTAATAGAAATGGAGATGACATAAATGAAAATGGCACATACTTGCTATCGGGTGAAAGATTTACAAGCATCAAAAGCATTTTACCAAGAAGCATTTGGATTTGAAGTTGCGGAAGAAAAGGATTTTCCTGAACATGAATTTACCTTAACCTATTTATCATTACCTAATGATGATTATGAGTTAGAGTTGACATATAACTATGGATCAGAGGCTTATGATTTGGGGAATGGCTATGGCCATATTGCGATTGCGGTAGAAGATTTAGAATCTGTTCATGCACAACAAAGTGAAAAAGGCTTTGATGTCACTGAATTAAAACAATTACCAGGAGATACGAAACCAAGATATTTCTTTGTAACTGATCCAGATGGTTATAAAATTGAAGTGATTCGCTTATAATATTTAAGATTCAAGAACTTTAACAAGTAAAGCTTTATCTGACAAAAAAAGGATTGTTTTCTATGATACTTCATGTTAGACTTACACCATGCGATGAGGCGACACGCACAGCATATTGTAAGTCTGTGCATGTAGTTAAAGAAAGTACACGATGAAAGTCACCACAGGAAGTGGGTACTTGGTCAAAAGCTGATGTGAACGGCTTAGACCCTAGTCTTGGAAAGCGAGGATATTTTTGTCCTCGCTTTTTTTTATTTATCAAAAAATGAAAGCTTTTTCATTCCAGTTTATTAATTTTTAAGTTATAATTATATATATTATTATTTTATTTAGGGGGTACTTAATGACAAATAAGAAACTAGTTATTGTCAGTTTAGATGCGTTTGGAACCGATGATTTGGCTTACGCTTTAACGCTACCAAATTTTAATAAATTTCGTCAGGAAGCAGCCTTAGTTGAAAACGTAGAAACTGTTTACCCGTCATTAACATATATGTGCCACACATCTATAGTGACAGGGCAATACCCCAAAGACCACGGTGTTATTAATAATACTTTATTACAACCAGATCGTTTATCACCCGATTGGTATTGGTATACCAGATATATTAAATCACCAACTTTGTTTGATATTGCAAGTAATCATGGTTTAACTGTATCAACTATATTATGGCCCGTTACGGGTAAGAGTGCTGCTATTAATTATAATATTGCAGAAATATTTGCCAATCGAAAATGGCACTCTCAGGTAGCAATATCACTTCTCGCGTCTTCTCCTAAATATTTGCTTGAGAAAAACCATAAATTTGGACATTTAAGATCAGGTATTAAGCAACCAGAATTGGACGATTTTGTCACTGCAGTAGCGGTTGATACGATAGAAAAAGAGCAACCAGATGTGTTAGCGATTCATCTCGTAGACCTTGATTCTACTAGACATGGATATGGTGTGAAATCACCTGAAGCGAAGGCAGCAGTTGAACGTATGGACATTCATTTAGGACAATTGATGAATGCACTTGAAACTACAGAAGCATATAAGAATGCGCATGTTGTACTCTTGGGAGATCATTATCAAATTGATACGCATGCTGTTATTCGACCGAATCATCTATTTAAAGATTCAGGTTTAATTCGAATTGATAAGCAAAATAAGATTAAGGATTATGACGTATATGCTAAAGGAGCAGATGGTTCTACATATATCTATGTAAAAAATCATGATGATTTTACAATGGATGAATTAAAAACAATACTCACTCCTTTAGATCCATATATTGATAAGATTTATAGTCAAAATGAGGCCATAGATTTAGGTGCTGATCCAAATTGTTTTGCATTAGTTGAAGCAAAAGCAGGTTATTATTTTGAGAGTGATATTGAGCGACCAATAATGGAAAATACAGATAAAAGTATACCAGGTGTAAAACTTTTAAAAGCAAGTCATGGTTATAGTCCTGATAAAGAAAATTACACGACAATGTTTATGGCAAAAGGACCTAAAATAAAAATGGTCGAAACAATATCCAAAGGCCGTTTAATAGACGAAGGGCCTACTATGCTCGCAATGTTAGATTTAACATTTGATTCTCCAGTGGAGGGAAAAGTTATAGATCAAATATTCAAATAGCAATTATTTAAATTTGCTATTTTAGGGAGGGATCATTTTGTCTAAAGAAAAAGAAACTGGCACCATTGTTCAAGACATACACTTAGCTGATGAAATGTATTTTTTTAATATAGGAAATCACTATGAAGCATATAAATTTCTTGGTGCGAAGAAATTATTGAACCATAAAGAAGAAGGTTATCGATTTACGGTATGGGCACCAAAGGCAAGATCAGTATACCTCGAAGGGGATTTCACTGACTGGAATGAAGTGCAAATGAAAAAGATTGCGGATACCGGTGCATGGACAGTTGTAAGGCAAGATGCCAAAGAATGGGACCTATATAAGTTTGTCATTGAAGATCAGTATGGTGAAAAACGTGAAAAACAGGATCCATTCGCTTTCGCAAGTGAAATACCACCAAAAAATGCTTCAGTTATTCAAGATATTCCACCATATGAATGGCAGGATGAAAAGTGGATAAAACAAAAAAGGCAATCTGATATGTTTGCTGAACCACTCAATATTTATGAAGTTCATATGGCATCATGGAAAAGACATGAAGATGGTTCAGCATATACATTCACAGATTTACAAAAGGAGTTAATTCCCTATGTAAAAAAGATGGGCTATACACATATTGAATTTATGCCACTAATGGAACATCCACTGGAAGCTTCATGGGGTTATCAAATATCTGGATACTTTTCGATTGCTGGTAGGTTTGGTCATGATTTTGGTCCTTTGATGGCTTTTGTTGATGCTTGCCACCAAGAGGGTATTGGTGTAATTGTTGATTGGGTCCCTGGACACTTTGTAGTAAATGACGATGCTTTAGCAAACTATGATGGTACCCCAACTTTCGAGTATCAAGATCCGAATCGAGCGAATAATGTTAGATGGGGAACTAAGAATTTTGATTTAGGCAGAAAACAAGTACAATCCTTCTTAATATCAAGTGCTGTCTTCTGGCTAGAAACTTTCCACTTCGATGGTATTCGTGTGGATGCAGTATCTAATATGTTATATCTAGATTATGATATTGGCCCATGGCAGCCTAATAAATATGGTCATAATGTAAACCTTGAGGGTTTGGAATTTCTGCGCAAATTAAATACAGAAATTCTAAGAAGAGATGCTTCTTACTTGATGATTGCTGAGGAATCTACGGCTTGGACCGGTGTGACCAAACCAACAAGTCACGGAGGTTTAGGCTTTAACTTCAAATGGAATATGGGATGGATGAATGATACATTAAAATTCTTTGGTATAGATGCGTTAGGTAGAGCACATAACTATAAATTAATTAATTTCACTTTTATGTACATGCACGACGAAAACTTTATTTTACCTTTTTCTCATGACGAAGTTGTTCACGGGAAACATTCCCTATTAGGTAAGATGCCTAATCCTAATCGTTATGAAATGTTTGCAAACCTACGTGTACTTGAGGGATATCGACTGTTGTATCCAGGGAAAAAACTATCCTTTATGGGAAATGAAATAGGTCAATTTTTGGAATGGCGATTTTATGAAGGTTTGGAATGGTCATCGCTCGATAGGGAATTTAATTCAGAGTTTCAAGCTTATATAGCTGAATTAAATAATCTGTATAAAACATTACCAGCATTACATGAACAAGATAACCAAACGGAAGGTATCACTATTATTGAAGCAGATGATGACCAAGAAACAACGCTTTCCTTTATTAGACATGGTAAAGAAACTCGAAATTTTTTAGTTTGTGCCTTTAATTTTACACCAGTTGAACGTCATCACTATAGAATCGGTGTGCCTTATCCTGGGACTTATAAAGTTATTTTAAATAGTGAAATGAATACATTTGGTGGTAATTGGGAAAGTCAAAATATTGTTTTTGAGACAGTGGAAGTACCACATAAAGGTCAACCATATTCTCTAGAGATAATCTTACCATCGCTTGCTGCATTTGCTTTGGAGCCGCAAAATATCCAGATAAAAACGGCGTCAGTCAATCAAGAAGTATGTTAAAAACTTATTGATTGCTAACCATGATTATGTTGAAACGTCATAAACCCATTATTTCCATGTGGGGGCCTTATTGAAAAAGGGGGAAGGGAGTATAACTCCATTATTATGTTAAATAATGAAATGATTGCTATGATTCTTGCCGGTGGTAAAGGTACTCGTTTAGGAAAATTAACAAAAAGTATAGCTAAACCAGCCGTTCCTTTTGGTGGTAAATATCGAATTATCGATTTTACTTTAAGTAATTGTATGAATTCAGGCATTACAACAGTTGGTGTTATGACGCAATATGAACCAATGATTTTAAATGACCATATTGGGAATGGTGATTCTTGGGACTTAGATACACGAGATGGTGGTGCATTTGTTCTACAACCTTACTCATCAAGTGATGGAGAAAAGTGGTTTAATGGTACAGCAAATGCTATATATCAAAATGTCTCATTCATTGATAGTAAGCAACCCGAATATGTTTTAATTCTATCAGGAGACCATATTTATAAAATGGATTATGCACCTATGTTAGCGGCACACAAAGCGAATAATGCAGACTGTACGGTTGCTGTTAAGCCTGTACCAATGGATGAAGCTTCCCGTTTTGGCATTATGAATACGGACGATGAGGGAAAAATTATTGAATTTGAGGAGAAGCCCGAAAATCCAAAGAGTAATTTAGCATCAATGGGCATTTATATTTTTACTTGGGCAAAATTACGTGAATATTTAATGCAAGATCCAGAAGGTATGGAAGACTTCGGTCAAAATGTTATTCCTGCTTATTTAAATAATAAGGAGAATTTATTTGCTTATTCATTTGATGGCTACTGGAAAGATGTAGGAACGATTGATTCATTATGGGAAGCCAACATGGAGGTGCTTGATCAAGACCATCCACTACAATTACGTGATAAAGCATGGCCAATCTTCTCAAGAAATACGATGACTACGCCGCAATTCCTGTCCACAGAATCTGTTGTAGAGAATGCTATGATTTGTGATGGTTGCATCATCCGAGGAAGTATCCAAAACTCAATTCTTTCACCGAATGTATTAGTTGGAAAGGATACTCTTATTACCAATTCTATCATTATGAAGGGATCAAGTATTGGTGAAAACGTTAAAATTGAGTATGCAATCCTTGGTGAGGATGCAGTTGTTTCAGATGGCTCCTCAGTTATTGGGACGCCAGATAATATCGCAG
>JAEZWY010000193.1 GCA_023442905.1 Bacillota bacterium
GTACTAGTCAGAACTTGGGTAGAAAGTTACGAAATGAAATATATACTAAAGTGTTACAATTTTCAAAAGAGAATATGGGAGATTATGGGGAAGCATCTTTGATTACCCGTTCTTCAAACGACATCCAACAAGTGGAAGTCACTGTGATGATGATCATGCGGATGGTTTTACTGTCCCCAGCAATGTTATTAGCTGCAGTTGTAATGGCAGTGTTAGCCAGTCCGGAATTAAGTTTAGTTTATGCAGTTTCAGGCCCAGTATTGGCCTTTTTAATTTTTATCATTTTACGTATCGTGTCACCGTACTTTAAATCTATGCAACGAAAAGTAGATAATTTAAACCTGATTTTCCGAGAAGGGTTAACTGGTGTACGTGTTGTAAGAGCCTTTAACAAATCTGACTTTGAAGTTAATCGATTTGCTGAAGCTAATAAAGATTATGCGGATACAGCGATTAAAGCGATGTTCCGGATGTCTTTTTTAATGCCTATCATGACCACAATTTTGTCACTGACTAATATCACCTTATCTTGGCGAGGTGCCCATCTAGTAGCAGCACAAAATTTAAGTGTTGGTGTAATCCTTTCGTTCGTGAACTACTCATTTATTATTATGTTCTCCTTCATGATGTTAGGTATGATTTTTGTGATTTTACCACGTGCGCAAGTATCAGCCCAACGTATTAATGAAATCTTAGATACAGAAATCACCATTCATTCACCAGAAAATCCCATCACTATTGATCGCCAAACTCCAGGAGAAGTAGCCTTTGAAGGTGTAGCCTTCAGATTTGCTAATGCAGAGCATAATGTAGTTGAAGATATCAACTTCCAAGTTAAGCCAGGTGAAACCTTAGCAATTATTGGGGGTACCGGTTCTGGGAAGACAACAATCGCTAATTTATTACTACGTTTTTCAGATGTAAGTAAGGGTGCAGTTAAAGTAAATGATCATGATGTACGCGATTTATCATTGACTAATCTGCGAGACCTTGTTGGTTATGTGCCGCAAAAAGCGAATCTATTCTCTGGAACAATTCGAGAAAACTTAAAATATGGGAATAGTGAAGCAACAGATGAAGAATTATGGTACGCCTTACGCATTGCACAATCAGAATCGTTCGTTCGCGAACTACCTGAAGGATTAGATGCACACGTTGCCCAAGGCGGGAATAACTTCTCTGGTGGACAAAAGCAAAGGTTATGTATTGCTCGTGCGATTGTAAAACAAGCAAATATCTATCTTTTTGATGATTCATTCTCAGCTTTAGACTATACAACTGACCGTAATCTAAGAGGTGCCTTAAAAGAGGTTACTGAGAATGCAGCTACAATTATCATTGCACAAAGAGTGTCAACTATTCGCGATGCGGATACAATCGTTGTTCTTGATAAGGGTGAAATTTCTGGTATTGGTACTCATGATGAACTTATGTCAAACGATATTTACCGAGAAATTGTTGAATCACAAATTACGGGGGCGAACTAATGGCGAATAACAAAAAAGAACTAGAAGGACGCCGTCATAAACCCAAAAACTTTTGGTCAACCCTAGGTCGCTTCATAAAATATATGGCGAGCAGAAAGTGGACTTTCCTACTAATTATCGTCCTTATTATTTTAGCCACATCATTTCAAATTGTATCACCGCGTATTCTGGGTCAAGCAACTACCTTGATTACTGATGGTGTAAGTAATGGACTTCAAAATATGAATGGTCAAGAAATGTATGTGATTGACTACTCAGGGTTAGCAAAAATTTTAACAAAAGTTGTTACTTTCTATATGTTAAGTGCTTTATTTAATTTTCTACAAGGGGCTTTACTAAGTCGTACAGCCCAACGCGTTATTGAAGATTTAAGAAATGATATGCGTGAGAAATTAAATCGTCTACCAATTTCATTCTTAGACTCTACACCAAATGGTGAAATCATGTCACGCGCAATCAACGATGTCGAAGCGATTGCCATGTCCTTACAACAAACTTTGCAACAAGTTTTAATGTCAAGTACCCAGTTTGTTTCAACTTTAATTATGATGACCTTAATCAGTCCAAAAATGACATTAATTGCGGCCGGTACTATTTTGCTGTCAACGATTGTGATGCTGTCTATTACACCAGTTTCACAAAGATTATTCGCTGCACAACAAAGAGTACAAGGGAACATGAATGCCTATATTGAAGAAAACTATTCAGGTCAAATTGAGAATAATGCCTTCAATCAAAATGAACGTAAAATTGCCCAGTTTGAAGAGAAATCGGCAGAATACTATGCAGTGTCTTGGAAAGCCCAATTCATTTCAGGTATCTTAATGCCGTTAATGAACTTAGCCAAAAATTTTGGTTATGTTGCAGTAGCAATTGTCGGTGGTTTTTCGGTAGCTAATGGCACTATGGTCATTGGGGATGTTCAAGCGATGCTACAATATGCGGGTATCTTATCAGAACCTTTAAAACAAACAGCAAATATGATTAACCAATTACAACGTATGGTGGCATCTATCGAGCGTATTTTCGAGTTTCTTGATGTTGAAGAGATGGCGCAAGTTTCTTCTGGACAACCTGCAATTGAAACTAACCATAAAATGATTTTTGATCACGTACAATTTGGTTATGAGCCTGGGGAAGAAAACCTATTGATGACTGATTTTAATTTAACAGTTGAACCAGGTCAAATGGTAGCAATTGTAGGCCCCACTGGTGCTGGTAAATCAACGATTATAAACTTGATTGAACGCTTTTATAATATTTCTGGAGGGTCAATCAAGTACGATGGCGTTGACACTCGCGATATTGATCAAGAAGAGTTACGATCTAGAATGGGTATGGTTTTACAAGATACTTGGTTATTTAATGGTTCGATTGCTGATAATATTGCATATGGGTCAAATAAGGCGAACGTAACACGCGAAGAGGTAGTGCGTGCAGCTAAAGCAGCCCATGTAGATGACTTCGTTCGAACATTACCAGATGGGTATGACACAATAATCAACCAAGATGGATCGAATATTTCACAAGGTCAACGTCAATTAGTAACGATTGCCCGCGCCTTCATGTCTGATCCTGAGATTTTAATTTTGGATGAAGCAACATCATCTATTGATACACGTACGGAGAAATTAATCCAAAAAGCGATGAATCAATTACTTGAAGGTAGAACATCTTTTGTGGTTGCTCATCGATTATCAACTATCCAAGACGCTGATAATATTATCGTCTTAAACCACGGTGATGTCATTGAGACTGGTAATCACGAAGAATTATTAGCTCAAGAAGGATTCTATTACAACTTATATAATTCACAATTTGTGAAAGGTGAATTTGAATAAAATAGTATAGTTAGCCAAAAAATGCGAGTCGTGAAATCACGGCTCGCATTTTTTCGTAAATATAATTACATTTTAGTTGGTATCAACTGTTGGTGAGTTGATGTTTGAAAATTGAAGGCGAAGTTATCGTCTAAAATCCATTTCACTATATCTTCTTTAGAGATTAATAATGGCATCCGATCATGAATTGGTGCAACGATTGGATCCGGCTCAGTCGTTAAGATAATAGACTCAGCTTGTTTGTTTCCAGTTTTCTTATCTGGATAAATGCGGTAAAAACCACCGACATAAATAATGTTTTCGGTATCACAGAACGTGAATGGTGTTTTATCATTGGAAAATTCATAAAAAGCAGACATAGGAAAGACAACTCTTTGGCTTTCAAAGGCATTCTTAAATAGCTTCTTCTCTCTAACGGTCTCCACGCGAGCGTTAATCAACAATTGGCTAGGTTTAAAACCAGTGAAACCCCATCTTGTTATGCCAGGAACGACTTTTCCATCAGGGTTAGCCCCAAGCGTTACTACATTGTTGGAAGGATAAATCGTACCCTCGGCTAAATCTGAAACATCAACACCACGCTCGGCAATCTCTTGGTAATAGCTGAAGAGTATTTGTTCTTTTTTATCATATAAGTAGCGACCACACATAGCAGAGATCCTTTCCTTCATTGATTGAAAATAAGGGTAGGCTTTATTAGCTTAGTTTTCTCGTGATAATCTTGCTTCCATATTCTTGATGGCTAAATTAACAATTTCATTTGTTAATTGTTCGTTACGGACTAATAATGGGCCATGGAAGTATGAACCAAAAGTATTTTTGTACATTACGCCTTCGGTTTGGTCTTCGCCATTGTTACCAAAGCCAGTGACAACTTTTCCTAAGGGTTGTGTATTTTCTCCAAGGAAAGTACGGCCATTATGATTTTCATAACCATAGTAAGTTTGACCAAAACGTTCATTTTCAATCACGATATCACCGATAAAACGGTTATTATCTTGATTTAAAGTATAATGGTCTAAAGCACCAATACCTTCCAAGCGCTCACCAGCAGCGTTAATGTAGTACTTTCCTAATAATTGGAAACCACCACAAATACCGATTGTCACGCCATCATTTTCAATATACTCAGTCAAGGCTTCCTTTTTTAATTGGATATCTCGAGCAACAATTTTTTGTTCGTAGTCTTGACCTCCGCCAAAAAAGACAAGGTCAAATTGTGTAGAGTCAAACTCGTCCCCAATAGATACCAATTCTGTGTCTACAAGTACATTTTGTTGCTTGGCCGCATGTTGAAGCATCAATAAGTTGCCGTTATCACCGTATGTGTTCATTAAGTTCCCATAAAGATGGGCAATTTTTAAAGTTTTCTCCATTAACTCATGCGCTCCTTCACGTAACCTAACTCAGCTAATTCTTTTCTAATTGCCAACATAGCTGTATAAGTTGCTAGAATATAAACTTTCTCAGTAGGGGCATTTTTAACTGTTTCAATAATTGCTTTTGGATCATCCAACTGAATTAATTGGTCTTGGTTAAAACCTGCAACTGTCATACGTTTTGCTAAATCAGCTACTCGAATACCTGATACATAACTTGCTTCAATATTATCCATCTCTGCTAATCTTTCAAAGTTACCATCCCAGATCCACGAAACGTCTTGACCATCAGCAGGGCGGTCATTTAGTACTGTAATTAAAGTATAAGGTGCTTTTTCTAATAGACATAACTCGATAATTTGATTTAAGCCTACGGGATTTTTGATTAAGTTGATGCGTAGGTCGTGATTTTCAACATCGATTGCTTCTTGTCGACCAAAAATACGTTTAGCTCCCTGTAAACCTTTAGCAATTTCCTCTTGGCTTACCTCAAAGTAACGACCAAGTGAATAAGCGGATAAGGCATTGTATACATTATATAGCCCAGCAACTGGGATACTGTATTGGTAGCCATCAATCGTAAAGCTAGCTGATTCAGGGGTTAGTTCATTAATCTCTTCGACTTGATAAGTTAATTCTGGGCGACTGACACCACAATTAGGGCAGAAATAGTCACCTAAATTGCTATAAGTAATACTGTGATAATGTAGGACGTGTTCACAATTTGGGCAGATAACGCCATCAGTATTATTATCTGCTAGGAAATCTTGTGACTGATCTTCAGTGTTGAAACCAAAGAATACCTGCTTGTTGTCAACTCTTCGTGAAGAAAAAATCGGTGCATCACCATTTTGCATTAAAATAGCATCATTTGCTTTAGCAGCACCTTGTAGGATGAAGTCATACGTTGTATAGATTTCACCATAACGATCCATTTGATCACGGAAGATGTTGGTAGTTAAAATAACTTCTGGCTTAATGTGTTCTGTAATGTGACGTAAGGATGCTTCGTCTACCTCAAGTACTGCTACCTTATCTTTAGATTTATTAGCAGAATCTTCGATAAATGAAGATACGATACCTTGCAACATATTTGAACCAGAGTTGTTGGTCATGACATGTTCAAATTTTTGTTTTAAAATATTTACTGTCAAGGCAGTGGTAACTGTTTTCCCGTTAGTTCCGGTAATAATTACTACACGATAGTTTTCACCTAAGGCTTTTAAAATATCAGGATCAATTTGCTGTGCAATTTTACCGGGTAAAGAAGTACCACCGCTTGTAAATTTCTTTAATAATTGTTGGCTTGTACGGCCAGCTAATGTTGCTAGTTGACTCTTAAATTTCATTTTTGGCACTCCTCAAATCATTTGTTATTCGCTATTTAAACGAACTCTCAGTGAGATAATTCTACCATAATTGCACAGTTTTCAAAAAAAATTCATGTCATTTAAAATTTCTTTAAACTTTTGCCGTAATTCCTCAAGCGTTCCGGGAAATAAAATTGACTAGTAGCGGGAATAAAAGTAAAATAAATAGCTGAGTATATTGATATTAAAAATTATGGGAGTGTTTGGATGGCTCAGTTATTTTTCCGTTACGGTGCGATGAACAGTGGTAAATCCTTTGAAATTATTAAGGTAGCACATAACTATGAAGAACAAAATAAACATGTCTTGGTATATACAAGTGCTGTTGATAACCGCGCAGGAGTAGGTAATGTATCTAGTCGTGTGGGGGAAGAGAGAAAAGCACGAGCTATAATGGCAGAAACAGATGTGTATGAGGATTTAACGACATACATGCGAGAGAATGATCAAAAGATTTATTGTGTTTTAATTGATGAAGCGCAGTTTTTATCTAAAGAACATATTTATCAATTGGCCCGAATAGTTGACGAACTAGATATACCAGTAATGGCTTTTGGTTTGAAAAATGATTTTTTAAACAACTTGTTTGAAGGTTCTAAATACTTATTGCTGTTGGCTGATAAGATTGAAGAAGTTAAAACGATTTGCTGGTTCTGTGCTAAGAAAGCAATTATGAATATGCGTGTGGCAGATGGTAAACCAATCTATGAGGGTGAACAAGTACAAATTGGCGGAAATGAAGCTTATTATCCTGTTTGTCGTAAACATTATCACCATCCGCCGTTGAAAGATGGTAAAATTTATATTGAGCGCAATAATGGTGAATAGCAAGTAGGTGTAAGTGAAATAACTTTTGCCACACCTACATTAATATCGAGAATAGACTGTAAGTTTTACAAAAAGAAATAGAAAAGAGTTGAGAGCATGTTTACAGACCAATTAGATTCATTTATTGCCCGCTATGCGGAAGTAACTGAGTTAATGAGTGACCCGGACGTGATTAATGATAATCAACGGTTCCGCGCTATCTCTAAAGAAGAAGCTGATTTAAGACCAAAAGTAGAAACATTTAGTCACTACAAAGATGTGATTCAAGCTATTGAAGATACTGAGGAATTATTAGCAGAGTCATCAGATGATGAAATGACCGAATTAGCAAAAGAAGAATTGAAAGAATTAAAAGCAGAACGTGACAATCTTGAAGAAGAGATTAAACGTTTAATGATTCCTTCAGATCCAAATGATGACAAAAATATCATCATGGAAATCCGTGGTGCAGCGGGTGGGGATGAAGCCCAATTATTTGCGGGTGACTTGTATGAAATGTACAATCGTTATGCAACTAGCCAAGGTTGGCGCGTTGAAGTTGTTGAATCATCTAGTAATGATATCGGTGGTTTCAAAGAAATCACTCTACAAATTCAAGGGGACAATGTATATTCTAAATTGAAATTTGAATCTGGCGCTCACCGTGTACAACGTGTACCAGATACAGAGTCTCAAGGGCGTGTCCATACTTCTACTGCTACAGTGGGTGTCATGCCTGAACTTGAAGATATCGACTTCGATTTAGATGATGGTGATATTCGTATTGATATTTACCGCGCCTCTGGTGCCGGTGGTCAGCACGTTAACAAGACGTCTTCTGCCGTTCGTTTAACCCACGAACCAACAGGTATTCAAGTGGCTATGCAAGACCAACGTTCACAACAACAAAATAAAGATAAAGCAATGATGATCTTACGTTCGCGCGTATACGAAAAAATTGCTTCAGAGCAACAGAATGAATATGACTCACAACGTAAGAACTTAGTAGGTACCGGGGACCGTTCAGAACGTATCCGTACATACAACTACCCGCAAAACCGTGTAACAGACCATCGAATTGGTCTAACTATTCAAAAACTAGACCGTATTATGACCGGTGAATTGGATGAAATCGTTGACGCTTTATTATTAGCCGATCAAGCCAAATAATTAGAGGAGTTAAATGATTAATAAGACGTATTTGGAGGTCCAACAATGGGCCTCTTCTTTTTTAGATAAAAATGACCAGGAAGCAGAAATTGCTTATCACTTGATGTTAGATATGGCTGACTTTTCAGTATCAGATTGGTTGGTTAAACGACAGCAAGCAATATCAGCAGAATTATTTGAAAACTATAAACAAGCAATTGAAAAAGTAACTTTTGAAAATTATCCATGGCAGTATATTGTTGGTAAGGCTTGGTTTTATGGTGAGCCCTTTATTGTCTCACCCGCAACCTTAATTCCAAGACAGGAAACTGAAGATCTAGTGGCTTTGGTAGCTAATCAAATTAAGAAAGGTATCATTCCTGAAGATGCCAGAGTGGTGGATATTGGTACCGGTTCGGGTATTATTGCGATTACTTTAAAAATGCTTTTTCCAAAACTTGATATGACTGCAACTGATATTTCTGATGAAGCGCTGGCTGTTGCCCAAAAAAACGCTGAACAGAAGGGCGTCAATATACAATTTAAGCAGGGTGATTTATATGAACCGGTATTAGGTGAACGATTTGATTTAATCATTTCCAATCCACCTTATATAGGACAAGACGAAGTAGCGGTAATGTCTAAATCGACAGTTCTATATGAACCTCATCAAGCTTTATTTGCAGCGCAGGACGGCTATCATCTATATTGTCGTCTATTTGACGGCTTATCCTTACATTTGAACACACCCGGATGGTTTGTAGCGGAGTTCGGATATAAGCAAGGAGAACACTTGATAAATGAAGTGAATGACCGATTTAAAGGGTCAAAAGCAAACGTTTATAAAGATTATTCCGGAAATGACCGTATTTTACTGGTGAAAAACGAAAAAAGTTAGATACATTATCCGGATAACATGTTAAAATGAAATTACAAGATGAAAGGAGACTTTCTGCTATGACAAAAATCATTCAGGCAGATCAACTTGAGGAAGGGGCGGCCTTACTTCAATCTGGTGCATTAGTTGCTTTCCCAACTGAAACAGTTTTTGGTTTGGGCGCAATTGCAAACCAGGAGGCGGCAGTCAAATCCGTATATACAGTAAAGGGACGACCTAGTGATAATCCATTAATTGTGCATATTGCTGATGCAAATCAAATATATGACTATATGATGGATTATGATGGCAAAAGACATCAAATCATTGAAAAATTAGCCGCAAATTTTTGGCCGGGGCCATTAACTCTGGTGGTGCCAGTTAAAAAAGATATTTTTCCTGCTGTGGTAACTGGTGGCATGGAAACAGTAGGCATACGCTTGCCAGACCAGGAATTGACGCGTGAGTTAATAAGGAAAACTGGTTTCCCAATTGTAGGACCTTCAGCAAATATTTCTGGAAAGCCTAGTCCAACAAGTGTCGACCATGTTTTACATGATTTTGATGGCGTGATTGGTGGAATCATCAACGCTGAACCAACGCGTATTGGCGTAGAATCCACTGTACTCGATTTGACTGATGAACGAGGGTTAATAATTTTGCGACCTGGATACATCACCAAATCAATGATTACAGAAGTGATACCAGATGTACCTGTATTCTTAGCTGGTAGCATCACCAATGATGCGACTGAAGCTCCAAAAGCACCAGGGATGAAATATATTCACTATAGTCCTAACCAGCCTGTAGTGGCTGTTTCTAGGGAAAATATGACACAATTCTTGGCATCCTTAAGTGACCAAGAAATATCTTTTGCCCTAGCTGCTACAGACAAGACCCTCGAACGATTTGGTCAAATGACCGAAGTTTCTTTCAAGCTTGGTAATAATATTGATTCAGCTACGCAAGCACTATTTGCAGCGCTTAGATTTTTCGACGATCAGCCAAATATCCAACAAATCGTGGTAGAACTATTCCCTGATATTGAGGAAAATGCGGCTTATCGTAACAGGTTAATCAAGGCTAGCTCGTTAGTAGTTGAATAGATCTTTGTATTTTGTGTATGGATGAATAAGACAAAAAGACCTGGAGGCAAATAAATGACTAAAGATATTATTTTCGATTTACTAGATGAAGAAATGGTGCGTCAACAACACGGTATTGAATTAATTGCAAGTGAAAACTGGGTTTCTGATGCTGTAAGAGAAGCACAAGGGTCAATTGCGACGAACAAATATGCAGAAGGTTACCCTGGTAAACGATACTACGGTGGTTGTGAAGTAGTGGATAAGATTGAAACATTGGCGATCGACCGCGCTAAAGAATTATTTGGCGCAGCATACGCAAATGTACAACCACATTCAGGCTCACAAGCCAACATGGCCGTATATGACGCTTTCTTAGAGCCAGGAGATTTAGTCCTAGGTATGAACTTAACTGATGGTGGGCATTTAACTCATGGCTCTCATGTAAATTTCTCAGGTAAGAAATACAACTTTATTGCGTACAACGTAACAAATGATGAAGAATTCATTGATTACGATGAAATTGACCGTTTGGCTAAAGAACATCAACCTAAATTAATTGTTGCGGGTGCATCAGCTTACGCACGTACAATTGATTTTGAAAAAATTGCTGAAACTGCTAAAGCAGTTGGTGCATACTTTATGGTTGATATGGCTCACATTGCTGGTTTAGTTGCAGCGGGTCTACATCCAAATCCAATTCCTTATGCAGACGTTGTGACTTCTACAACGCATAAAACTTTACGTGGACCTCGCGGTGGTTTAATCCTAACTGCGAACGCAGATTACGGCAAGAAATTAAACTCTGCTATTTTCCCTGGCATTCAAGGTGGACCTTTAGAGCACGTGATTGCTGCCAAAGCTGTTGCCTTCGGTGAAGCCTTACAAGACGACTTTAAAGACTACCAGGCGCAAATTATCAAAAATGCCAAAGCCTTTGAAAAAGTCTTCAATGAAGAAGGCATTCCAATGGTATCTGGTGGAACTGACAACCACTTGTTATTACTAAAAGTTATCGGTTTTGACGTGACAGGTGCTGAAATCGAAACAGCCTTAGATGAAGTTGGTATTACTGTAAATAAAAATACTATTCCAAACGAAACTTTAAGTCCATTTAAGACAAGCGGTATCCGTATTGGTACGCCTGCCATCACCACTCGTGGATTTAAAGAAGCGGAGTCTGAACAAGTGGCTCGATTGATTGCTAAAATCATCAGAAATCCTCAAGATGAAGCTGTTCGTGCTGAAGTTCGTGCATCTGTTAAAGCCTTAACTGAAGCAATTCCATTAAAATAATCTCATTTATAGGACTTGAAGGCCTAGCTTACTTGCGCTAGTCTTTCAAGTCCTATATAATATCTAGAGTTTGAGCAAAATTAATTGGCTGCATAAAATTTAAAAGTGAGGTAAATATTCATGAGTAAATTAGTTGTAATTGATCACCCTTTAGTACAACACAAGATGGCTATGTTACGTGATAAAGATTTAGGCACTAAAGGTTTCCGTGAATTGGTAAATGAAATTACAATGTTTCTTGGTTACGAGGTAACGCGTGATTTATCAATGGAAGAAGTTGAAATTGAAACACCTTTAGTTAAAACAACCCAAAAAGTTATTGCTGGTAAAAAATTAGCGATTGCCCCAATTTTACGTGCTGGTTTAGGAATGGTTGATGGCATGCTATTATTGATGCCTGCAGCAAAAGTAGGTCACATTGGTATGTTCCGTGACGAAGAAACTTTGCAACCACAAGAATACTTCTTCAAAATGCCTCAAGACATTGAAGAGCGTGAAGTGATAGTAGTTGACCCTATGTTAGCTACTGGTGGTTCAGCGATCATGGCGATTGACTCATTGGTTAAACGTAATGTAAAAGCAGAAAGCATCAAATTTGTTTGTTTAGTCGCTGCACCAGAAGGTGTAAAAGCGTTACAAGATGCTTATCCAGAAGTTGATATTTTTGCTGGTGCACTTGACGAAAAATTAAATGAGGATGGCTACATTTTACCAGGTCTTGGTGATGCCGGTGACCGCTTATTTGGTACCTTATAATTGTCATCTATTAGAAGTATATGCTACTCTTGATATACAAAAAATAAACATCAATATTTGAAACAGATAAATTAATTTAGATAGGTGATAATGAAAATGACGGAAAATATGATTGTTAAGGGTGGCAGAAAATTAAAAGGACACGTAAGAGTCGATGGTGCTAAGAATGCTGTTTTGCCATTACTAGCTGCTACGTTATTAGCGGATAAAGGGAAAAGTCGCATCACAAACGCTTCATTACTATCAGATGTATACGTAATGAACGATGTGTTGCGTAATTTGAATGCTAAGGTAGATTTTGATGAAGAAAATAATGAAATCCTTGTAGATGCTTCTGGTGATTTGACAACGGAAGCGCCATTCGAATTAGTGAGCAAAATGCGCGCCAGCATTGTCGTAATGGGCCCTTTATTATCTAGATATGGTCATGCGAAATTTGCAATGCCTGGTGGTTGTGCAATCGGTTCTCGACCTATTGACCTGCATGTAAAAGGTTTTGAAGCCTTGGGTGCAAAAGTTACGACTACTGCAGGCTATGTGGAAGCGAGTGCCGATAAATTAATTGGTGCTAATATCTATTTAGATTTCCCGAGTGTGGGTGCAACACAAAATATTATGATGGCTGCTGCTTTAGCTGAAGGTACTACAGTTATAGAAAATGTTGCCCGTGAGCCTGAGATTGTCGACTTAGCTAATTTCATCAATAAAATGGGTGGCCGTGTTCAAGGTGCTGGTACAGATACCATTAAAATTCGTGGTGTAGAAAGTCTTGAAGGGACTGAACATTCAGTCATTCCTGACCGCATTGAAGCAGGTACTTTTATGGTGGCTGCTGCAATCACGGAAGGGGATGTCTACATTGAAGATGCAATTTCAGAGCACAACCAACCTTTAATTTCTAAATTAAAAGAGTTGGGGGCAACGATTACTGAAGATGTATCTGGTGTCCGTGTTCAAGGTTCTGCTGTTTTACATCCGACAAAGGCAAGAACATTACCTTATCCTGGTTTTCCAACAGACATTCAGTCACCATTTACAGTAGCGCAAATATTAGCTGAAGGTAGCTCAGAAATGGAAGAAACAGTTTTTGAAAATCGTTTCATGCATTTAGAAGAATTACGCCGAATGAATGCTGATTTCAATATTAACGGTAATACGGCTATTATGAACGGTCCTGCAAAATTACAGGGAGCAGCAGTTGCGGCTTCTGATTTACGTTCGGCAGCGGCTTTAATCTTAGCTGGTTTAAAGGCTGAAGGGATGACCAAAGTGTCTGAATTGAAATACTTAGACCGTGGCTATTATCAATTTGATCAGAAATTGCGCGCCCTAGGTGCTAACGTTTTACGTGTAGACGTCGATGAGAAGTCAGACGCTGAACTTGCTAGCTTGTTAGATTAGATAGGTAGTGAACAAATGAAACAATATCATCAATATATAAATGAACCATGGAAAAAAATATTGTTTTGGGGACTACTTTTATTACTTGTAGGTTTCTTATTATTCGTCGTTGGTGGTTTGATTGGATATAGCATTTCATCAAACCAATCGGCATTTAATTTTTTAAATCCAGATAGCTGGAACCATGTATTTTCATTTATTCGTTAAGATATAACTTTATACTTGAAGAGCTAAGAACTAGATGCATGCTAGTTCTTAGCTTTTTTAATAATGAAAATATATTTTTGATTGTATTCAGAGCAGTTTTTACGCTAGCATATGTTACAATATGCTAGATATGAGGTGAGTTTATGGATGGCATTTTGCCTTTATGGAAAGAACGTGGCATGACAAGTCATGATTGTGTATTTAAAGTAAGAAAGATATTAAAAATGAAGAAAGTCGGGCATACAGGGACACTGGATCCCAATGTAGATGGTGTATTACCGATATGTTTAGGTAAAGGGACTAAGCTGGTTGAGTTATTAATGGATAAAACCAAAGTTTATACCGGAGAAATTACCTTAGGTTTTGCAACTACCACCGAAGATTTAGATGGTGAGGTGATAGCAGAAGAAACATTATCTTCCGCTTTTACTGATACAGAAATTCAAGAAATGATGGATGAGTTGACTGGTCATATTGTACAAATTCCACCAATGTTTTCGGCAATAAAAGTTAAGGGTAAACGACTTTATGAATATGCGCGTGAGGGCATTGAGGTTGAACGACCTGAACACCCTGTTTTTGTGCATAGCTTTAAATTAATGGGGACGTCTCGTTTTGTTGAAGGTAAACAGGTATTTGCCTTTAAGGTGACTTGCGGTAAAGGGACTTATGTACGTACTTTAGCAAGTGATTTAGGTGAGAAATTGGGCGTCCCAGCTACTATGACCAGCCTAACGCGAGAAGCTTCAACCCCTTTTTCAAGGGAGGATTGCCTAACCTTGTCAGAATTAGCAAAAGCGGTAGAAGTTGAAGATTATTCTTGGTTAGTACCAATTAAATCAGCAATGTCTGCATATTCAGAGTGGCATTTACCAATTGAAGATAAAAATTTAGTGAAGTTAGTAGAAAATGGATCAGTACTAGAAATCAACACTTTACCATTAGCACTAAGAAACCAGCTACCTGTGACAGCATACATAGACGGCAAGTTAAAAGCTCTTTATGATGTTCACCCGAGTAAAGACGGTAAGATTAAACCAAGTAAAATGTTTTAAAGATTGGACGACGATACTGAATGAAAACAATAAATTTACACCATCCTTTTGAACAAGCAACAGTTTATGCCGGTGACATTGTGTTAGCTTTAGGATTTTTTGATGGCGTCCACAGAGGTCATCAGGCGGTCATTAAAGCAGCACGAGATGAGGCAGACCGCTTGCAATTACCACTAGCTGTAATGACTTTTAATATGGCGCCAAGAATTATGTATCAACAAATTAGACCTGAAGAGGTAACTTACTTAACAACTTTAAGAGAGAAAGAACGCTTAATGACGCATCTAGGAGTGGATTATTTATATGTTGCTCAGCTGACTTCAGCTTTTTCTGCATTGAAACCACAGGAATTTGTTGATCAGTATATGGTAGGGCTTCATGCCAAGTCAGTTGTTGCTGGATTTGATTATACTTATGGTAAAAAAGACCTGGCTAATATGCAAACACTTATAGAACACGCAGCTGGTCGATTTAATATACTAGAAGTAAATAAATTGTCAGAGGATACGAATAAAGTAGGGTCTACTGAAATTAGACAGGATCTAAATACTGGCAAAATTGATAAAGCAAATCAACAGTTGGGTTACATCTATTCTAACGATGGTATTGTAGTTCACGGTGAGAAAAGAGGGCGAGAATTAGGCTACCCAACAGCAAATCTAATGATAGCTGCAGAGTCGTTGATTCCTGCTGAAGGTGTCTATGTCGTTGAAATGCTGCTGAACAACCAAGTTTATCCTGGTGTTGCTTCAATTGGGAATAATATAACTTTTGGAGAAGGACGTAAACGGACATTAGAAATTCATCTTTTAGATTTTAAGGGTGAAATATATGGGGAATATGTGACAGTATATTGGCATAAATATTTGAGACCTGAGCTGAAGTTTGATGGTATTGATGGTTTAATTGATCAAATGGACCAAGATGCGATTGAAGCGAGAAAATACTTAGAAAAATTGCAAAATTTGACAAATGATAAAATTAAATAAATATATCAATTATTAAACGCTATAGACTTATCTACAGCGTTAATTTTTTATTAAGTATGCAAAAATCAGCAAAATAGGGGAAAATATTGATATTATAGGATTTTAATCTTGATTTTTTATAGATATTATTAGACAAATTTTAAATTAGGAGTACAATTTAGTAGAAATATAGAAAATATTGGAGGAATGTCAAATGGCATATTTAGACCGTGCTAAAGAAATTTTTGATGATGCAGTAAAGGTTCGTCGTCAATTACACGAGAACCCAGAAGTTGGTTTTGAATTACCAGAAACTACTAAGCTAGTAAAATCAAAACTTGATGAGTTTGGAATTGCATATGAAAACGTAGGTAATACATATGGAATCACTGGTACATTAGGTGACAGTGCTAAAGGTAAAACTTTATTATTACGTGCCGACATGGATGCACTGGCAATTACAGAAAAATCTCAATCAGTATGTACATCTAAAAATGAGAATGGACACTTATGTGGACATGACATGCACACCACTATTTTATTAATGTTTTAAAAATGTTAAAAGAAAATGAAGACCAATTAGAAGGTCAAATAAAATTCTTATTCCAACCAGCTGAAGAAACTTTAAATGGTGGACGCGTAATGGTTGAAGAAGGTATCTTAGAAAATCCTACACCTGATGCTGGTATGGCATTACATATGTGGCCAAATGGTGACAAAGTAGACGTTGAAATTCACCAAAAAGAAGCATTGGCATCTGCTTTGAACTTCCGAATTACCATTAAGGGTGTAGGCGCTCACGGTGCAATGCCAAACAATGGTGTTGATCCAGTTTTCGTAGCAAGTCAAATTATAAATGGTGCTAATGGTATCTTAGCTCGTGAATTACCATCTAATAAAGGTGCTTCATTATCTATGGGTTACATTAATGCACCAGGCGGCGCTATTAACGTTATTCCTGATACTGTAGTTTTAGAAGGTACTTCTCGTTCATTATTCCCAGAATCAGCAGCACATGTTTCAAAACGGTTACCAGAAATTGTTGAACATATTGGTAAAGCTTTCCGTGCAGAAACTGAATACGAAGTCATGGCAGATTGTCCTTCTCTAATTAACTCTAAAGATATGGCTGACCAAGTAATGGCCTCTGCTAAAGAAGCTTTGGCTGACAAATATGACGTCATTAATGTACCACCATATTTGGCATCAGAAGACTATGCGCACATTGCTAGCAAATTACCTGAATCTACATATTTCTTCGTTGGTTGTCCGTTACCAGATGATAATGGTGAAGTTTACCCAGTTCATCATCCATTAGTACAATTCAATGAAGAAGCTTTAATCGTTGGTTCTGCTACATTAGCAACATCTGCAACCAACTGGTTACGAGATAATAAATAAAATTCTGATAGAAGTCTATAGATAGTGTGCACACCTTCATATCAGTACTTATATCACTAGGAAAAGACGTCAAACATATTATGTGTTTGATGTCTTTTTTTGAATGAATACTTTATTCCAGAAGACAGTTAGGGATATATAATAAGAAAAGTTTAAATGTCAAAAAAAGTCAAAATAAAGTTTGACTATTATTGACAAAAGGATTGAAGGGTGTTATATTATAAACATGTTAGCAGTCAGAGTTGTTAAGTGCTAATGAGGTGATAAGATGTTAACAAAACGACAAAGTTTAATTTTACAGGCGGTAATTGACCATTACTCAAAATATCAATTGCCAGTCGGTTCGAAAACTTTATCTCAACATCAAGAAATAAATGCAAGTTCAGCTACGATACGTAATGAATTAGCCAGACTTGAAGATTTTTCATTGATTTCCAAAACCCATTCATCTTCTGGTCGTGTACCAGCTGAAGCGGGTTATCGTTACTATATTAATCATATCATGCCATATTATGGTGGGTTGATTGATTTAGAGCTTGAGGAAGAGGAAGATGCTTTACTTAGAGAGATATTCCATGATCCTTATAACGATTTGAGTCAAGTGATTCGAAAAACGGCTGCGACCCTAGCCTCGCTTTCAGAAAGCGTCGTAATTTCATTGGGTCCAGATATTGCAACGCAACGTTTAGCAAATTTTCAGGTGCTGTCACTTACAGCAGATCAAACAATGGTCATACTAGTGACAGATAAAGGCGTTATTCGTAATCAAATTGTGACGTTCAATGAAGTGGTAACACCACAATTAATTGAAGGAATTGCAGAAATTATGAACCAAGAACTTGTTGGCCTTGAACTTGCAACTGTGATTAAACGACTGCAAACACACTATTTAAAAGATATTGAACAAATGAACCATTCAAAAGAAGATAGTGACCAATTGATCTATCGGTTCATGAATCAATTTAATAGTGATGGTATAAGGGTAAATGGTCAAAATTATTTATTTTCTTCATTAGCTGAATCAGCTAATGGTGCTAGTATTCCTCAATTGAGTCAACTACTAGAAGACCAGTCAGTGATTGCTTCATTGATTAATACCACAGACCAAGGTATCCAAGTGAGAGTAGGTAAGGAACTCAAAGATCCAACATTGGAAAATATGAGTTTAATGTCTACAAGCATGGGTACTGTTAAATCAGGTAAGCTAATTACCTTTGCTGTACTTGGACCTGAAAGTATGTCATATATACGTATGGCACAACTTTTCCAAAGTATTTCAAAAGAAATGGCAAGATACCTGGACAATTATTATAAATCTTAGGAGGTCTATCAATTGACAAAAATGGACGACAATCAACAAGATTTAAATGTTGATGAAGAAATCAACGAAACTGACGTTCAAGATGAGCAAGCAGAAACGGTCGCTGAAGATAGCGAATTAGCTTCTCTTCAAGCAGATTTATCAGCCAAGGAAGACCAAATTATGCGTCTGTCTGCTGAAATTCAAAACATGCACCGTCGTAATCAAACTGAACGAGAATCAGCTTCTAAATATCGATCACAAAACTTAGCTAAAGGTATTCTACCAGCAATCGATAACCTAGAACGTGCTTTAGAATTGGCACAGAATGATGAGTCATCTCAGCAATTAGTGAAGGGTATTGAAATGGTACACGCGAGCTTATTACAAGCCTTAGCAGAGGAAGGTATTGAAGTAATTGATCCTAAAGGAGAAACTTTTGATCCAAACTTCCACCAATCTGTAAGTGCTGTACCAGCTGAAGAAGGTCAGCAAACTGAGGAAGTGGTTGCTGTTTTCCAAAAAGGGTATGTACTAAAAGATCGGGTTCTACGACCTGCGATGGTTACTATCGCACAATAGATCAGCTAACATAGCTAATAGGTAAAAATATATTCATTCAAATTGATAGATTATTAAAAAGGAGACATGTTTATTATGGCAAAAATTATCGGAATTGACTTAGGTACTACTAACTCTGCAGTTTCTGTATTAGAAGGTGGAGAACCTAAAATCATCGCTAACCCAGAAGGTAACCGTACAACACCTTCAGTTGTTTCATTCAAAAATGGTGAACGTCAAGTTGGTGAAGTAGCAAAACGTTCAATGGTAACAAACCCGAACGCAATTGCTTCAATCAAACGTCACATTGGTGAAGACAACTTTACTGTAGAAATTGAAGACAAAAAATATACACCACAAGAAGTTTCAGCAATGATCTTACAATACTTAAAAGGTTATGCAGAAGACTATTTAGGTGAAAAAGTTACAAACGCAGTTATTACTGTACCTGCGTACTTTAATGATGCACAACGTCAAGCAACTAAAGATGCCGGTAAAATCGCTGGTTTAGAAGTTGACCGTATTGTGAACGAACCAACAGCCGCTGCATTAGCGTATGGTTTAGATAAAGTAGATGCAGATGAAAAAGTATTGGTATTTGACCTTGGTGGTGGTACATTTGACGTATCTATCCTTGAATTAGGTGATGGCGTATTTGAAGTATTATCTACTTCAGGTGACAACAACTTAGGTGGGGACGACTTCGATAACGCAATTGTTAACCACTTAATCGCTGAATTCAAATCAGAAAACGGTATTGACCTTTCTTCTGACAAAATGGCTATGCAACGTCTAAAAGATGCTGCTGAAAAAGCTAAAAAAGACTTATCTGGTGTAACTTCTACACAAATTTCATTACCATTTATTACTGCTGGTGCTGAAGGTCCACTTCACTTAGAAGTTACTTTAACACGTGCGAAATTTGATGAATTAACTTACGACTTGGTACAACGTACTAAGAAACCAGTTCAAAATGCTTTATCTGATGCTGGTTTATCTAAATCTGACATTGACCAAGTAATCTTAGTTGGTGGTTCTACTCGTATCCCAGCTGTTATCGACATGGTTAAAGCTGAAACTGGTAAAGAGCCTAACCGTTCAGTTAACCCTGATGAAGTAGTAGCTATGGGTGCTGCAATCCAAGGTGGGGTAATCTCTGGTGACGTTACTGACGTTGTATTACTTGATGTAACACCATTATCATTAGGTATTGAAACAATGGGCGGCGTGTTCACGAAATTAATTGACCGTAACACTACTATCCCAACTTCTAAATCACAAGTATTCTCAACTGCGGCAGATAACCAACCAGCTGTAGATGTACATGTATTGCAAGGTGAACGTCCAATGGCTGCAGATAACAAAACATTAGGTCGTTTCCAATTAACAGATATTCCTGCAGCACCACGTGGTGTACCTCAAATCGAAGTAACATTTGATATCGACAAAAACGGTATCGTAAATGTTAAAGCGACTGACAAAGGTACTGGTAAAGAGCAACAAATTACCATCCAATCTAACTCAGGTTTATCAGACGACGAAATCGATCGTATGATGAAAGATGCTGAAGCGAATGCTGAAGAAGATAAAAAACGTAAAGAAGCAGCAGATCTTAAAAACGAAGTTGACCAATTAATCTTCCAAGTTGAAAAAACAACTGGTGAGTTAGAAGGTAAAGTTGATCAAGCTGAACTTGACGAAGCTAACGCGCTTAAAGATGAATTGAAAGCAGCGCAAGAAGCTGACGATGTTGAAGCAATGACAGCTAAAAAAGATGAATTAAATGAAAAAATTCAAGCTTTAACTGTTAAATTGTACGAACAAGCAGCGCAAGAAGCTGAAGGTCAAGAAGGCGCAGATGACTCTTCAGACAATGATGGCGATGTAGACGCTGACTTCGAGGAAGTTAACGACGATAAATAATCCATAAGTTTCAAACCCTGTCTTCTATGAGGGCGGGGTTTCTTATGTTATGATGGACTGCATAACGCATGATTCAAGGGGGAGTACAGTGTGGCTGAAAAAAGAGACTACTATGAAGTCCTTGGCGTGTCAAAGACCGCAAGTAAGGATGAAATAAAGAAAGCCTATCGAAAATTATCAAAAAAATATCATCCAGATATCAACAAAGAAGCGGATGCAGAAGACAAATTTAAAGAAATTTCTGACGCATACGAAGTCTTAAGTGATGAGCAAAAACGTGCAGCCTATGACCAATACGGTCACGCAGCTACTGACGGTGGCTTCGGTGGAGGCGGCGGATTTGGTGGTGGTAGTTACCAATCTTACGGCGGCTCTGGCTTTGAACACATCTTTGAGCAATTCTTTGGTGGCGGAGGCGGTGGCTTCAGCGGTTTCGGTGGTGGCTTCGGTGGAGGCGGCCGTACGGCTAACCCTAACGCACCGCAACAAGGTGATGACTTACAATACAACATGGACCTAGAATTAGAAGAAGCTATTTTCGGAACTGAAGAAACTATTTCTTACCGTCGTGAAGTAGACTGTACAGTATGTGAAGGATCTGGTGCTGAACCAGGTACAGCGGTCCATACCTGTCCAACATGTTCTGGTTCTGGTGTTGAAAAAGTTTACCTACAAACACCATTAGGTCGCGTGGTTTCTCAATCTGTCTGTCATGAATGTTCAGGTAAAGG
>JAEZWY010000007.1 GCA_023442905.1 Bacillota bacterium
TAAAATGATTCGTACTAAAGGTGAAGCAGGAACGGGGGATGTCAGTCAAGCGGTTACCCACTTAAGAAAAATCCATGAACAAATCCGCTATGTGGCTTCGTTACAAGATGATGAGCTCTTTAACCAAGCTAAGGAATTAGGTGTCTCTTATGATTTATTAAAGCGAGTACATGATACTGGTAAATTACCTGTGTTGAATTTTTCAGCTGGCGGGGTGGCAACACCTGCTGATGCGGCTTTAATGGTGCAATTAGGTGCTGAAGGCGTTTTTGTTGGTTCGGGTATTTTCAAATCAGGTAATCCAGAAAAACGTGCCAAATCCATAGTTGAAGCAGTAGCCAATTACAAAAATGCTGCCAAATTAGTCGATATCTCAACTGATTTAGGCGAAGCGATGGTAGGTATTAATGAAGATGAAATTAAAGTTATCATGTCTAACCGTTAACCATTAAAAACAAGGGTTTCAAAAGTCAGTGGGATTGTTCTACTGACTTTTTTATTTTGTCCTAGGCCGTCTTGAAGCTCTTCTTCCGTGGGGGGTTATCGAGGAGTTACTTAATACCACTCTGCTGTATCTAAATATAAACGCTCAATAAAAGCAAAAAGGTTCATTAAAAATCTTTATTTTAATCACAGTATAAATCTTCTTGCTTGGTCTCATATTTATTTTAATAGATTGTTAAACTTTTCACAAATTCATTGTAAATCCACCAGCTTTGCGATAAAATTAATTTATAAGAAAAGGAGAGTGTTTTCATGAGAGAAAAATTTTTAGTAAAAGATTATGTTAATAATGACTATAAAGATATCGTATTCAATCGTCGTTCATGCCGTCGATTTGACCCTAGTCAAAATATCAGTCGTGATGAAATCGTCGAAATGTTAGATGAAGCGACAATTACACCATCCGCATGTAACTTACAATCATGGCACTTTGTCGTCGTTGATAATGAAGAAGCTCGTAACAAAGTCAAAGCAGTCACGATGCCGTTTAACTATCCCCAATTAGAAACAGCACCAGTTACAATCTTTATATTAGGCGATACTCACTCACATAAAGTTTATCGCGAAGTTTGGACCAAAGTGTATGAAGAGGGCAAAATTACCAAAGAAAAATTAGACGCCATCTTCAATTCATTTTTACCAATGTATGAGAAAGCTGATCGCGACTTTTTAATTAAAGATGCTACCTTAGACAGTTCAATGTTAGCAATGCAATTATTATTGGTTGCTAGAGCACACGGATATGAAGCGAATGCATGGGCAGGCTATAATTCAAAAGACTTAGTTGCAACTTTAAACCTTGATAATGAGCGTTTCGTGCCTATTATGGCAATTTCAATTGGTAAACCAGGCGAAGAACCACTTGAATCAACACGTTATGATGTGAATTCTAAAATTAACTTTCTAGCATAAAAATTGGCTCTTTGTCAAATAAGGTTGATGAAGGATCATGCTAAGATCAAGCGACGAATAACGTTGCTTGATCTTTTTTCTTTGATTCGGGTTCATAAAGACGAGTCATGAGTAAGATTCTGTCTCTAAAATGGCTATAGTTTCGATAGCTATAGGCATTCCATTTTAGTACTTTAATCTTATTGTTGATGCCCTCTAAGGGACCATTAGTCAAACCTGTGTAAACAAAACAATTGTGGATAGGTTTCTGATACTTTCTAAAGGTTCTTAAGACACGCTTTAATCCTGATGAGATCTTCAGCTGATTCGCTTGAATCAGGGTGGTTTCGAATCGTTTCCAGTTTTTTAAGCGATACGCTTGGCCTAATTGCTTTAGCAATACAATACCTTGATTAAGGATAATGCTTGTATCATCGAGCTTTGAACTTTACCAGATGGTGATGAGATAAAGAGCGGTAATGAGTCCGAGTAACGTTATAAATTAGAATTTATAGTGATGATTATCTGAAGGTGCACTACGAAATTGAGCAAAAGAATTGGAGTGTCAGTATGGAGTTAAAAGATTTTTACTTCCAAAATATACAAAAGGATGAATATCATTATCGTTTTTACGATTCGATTGAGAACGTTAATAATGTTTACAATATATTTAGTGGTTATACGGAAGTAGAGGATTATGAATTTGAGGTGTATGATGTAGAGGAAGCGATAACAAAGTTTAGAGAATTATGCCAGCCAGATGTAGATTTTTCTGGTAGTGAAAATAAATGTTGGTTTTATCTCATATCGTATTATTTATACAAAGTAGGATATGTGATAAAAGAATTTCCTAGATTATTGGCACGACCACCTGTTGCACCTAGTGACTTTACTTATGGAGAAATTAGGAACAGAATTATTGCAGAGGGAGATGATGATAATGGGACTGTTCGATATGCTGTCAGAAGAACATTTGTTGCAAGGTTGACATTTGAGCAGAAATCAACCTATGTTGATATAGATGATTCAATCAATCAAAAGTTTATTGAGATATCAAACCGACAAGCAGCATTCAATAATATGAGTATAGATGAAAAACTTGCAGAGATAGCAAATTTAATAGAAAGTTTATTAAAGAAGAACGGTAAGTTTCTTACACTTGATTATTCTACGATTTGTTTTGATTATATTTCTAACGATGTAGTAACAAGCTATAGAAAGAAAATGCATTGTTTTAGGCATGCCACAGATGATGCAATATCGGAAAGAAAAACCTATTCGGAAGAACAAAAAAGCTTCTTTGCTGATTATGGATTGACCATTGTTAAAGTGATACATTCTTTGTTGGAATAAAAACTGAGTAGACAAGTTTTTCGGGGCAAACAAGATTTCAACCTGTCGGAGTCATTTTTTCAAATCGGATAAAGGAACTGATATTTTCCCACATACGCAAGCCCACAGTGGATATATCCCCTCAAAGATAATTTGGTAAAAAAGGAAAATGGAAGTTCCCCTTTGACAGCTATGATTTCATCTCCAAACATGTTGAGACGGTTGTTTTGTTGACCAAATGTTTATGGAATATAACACATATGATATAATGGAGAAAACTGTCAGGAGGTATTTCCATGAAATGGCAAGGGCGTAAACGTAGTGGTAATGTAAAAGACTTGCGTGGCCGAAACACCGGAAGTGGTGGATTAGGTGGTTTGGGGCAAGGGCGATCCGGAGGTAGAATACCTATTCAGCTTCCAGGTGGTCGCGGGACTTCAACTGGAGGCAGAAGCTTAGGTTGCGGTTCGATTATCTTAATGCTGATTATATTCTTTGTATTTGG
>JAEZWY010000022.1 GCA_023442905.1 Bacillota bacterium
TTATTTCCCCCAATCTACTCTGCTAAAGTTCTCTACCATCCACTTGTTAAATAATGCTTTGTTAATTCTAAAAGGATTGCCTGGTCTATCAGCATAGTAGACGACATCACCCTCAAGCTCTTCTCTAAACGGATATAGTACCCGTTCTTTAATAACCTGTATCGATTTAATATTCAGTCTCTCTTTTAACCATTTCATATCGCCGATAGCGCCTTGATCCAATTGTTCTTCTAGTTCTTTCAATTTTAATTCGTACTCTTGTCTAAGCACTTCCTTTTCCATTTCAATCAGTTCTGAAACACTCATTTAGATCACCTCCTATTCCATCTCGACTGTCGGTACGTAACCGTGGTTAGTTAATAAGTTATGTAAAAATAATCTTCCCTTTTGAGTCCATTTAGTGTGTAATCTTGAACCTTCCCCACCGTTATATTCAACCGTTTGACTTTGTGTATACCCCATTGGTGCATATTTTTGATACAACAACCATGTTCCGCCTTGTTTGTATTGAATGCCCCATTCGTTTAGTAATTGATTTAACTTAGTAGCACTCAAACCATAGTCTTTTGCGATTTGAGATACAGAAACTAGCGATTTGCTTTGCAAAATAACATCATAATAACTGGCTTTAGGTTGTAGCTCTAATACACGTTGCTCCGCGATTAAACGCTGCTCACGTTCTGCCTTAAGCTTTTGAAGTGCATCAATTAAGAAGTCCGGATTATCTAGCAATTCATCAGTCGCATAAACACCATGTTTTCTGATTGTAGGTAGAACCTCTGATGTCACCCAGCGTTTGAATTGTTTAGCGGTTGGAAGTTTTGATTTTAAGATTAGACTGTACAGGCCAGATTCGTTGATCAGATACATCGAACGATTTTGACCTGATGCACTGATTTGGTGCATCAGCTTATCTTCATCATCAACATGATTTCTGATGGCATTATCTGCTCTTTCGTACCCCAATACTTCAGCTACATCTTTTCCGACAAAATAAGGCTCGTTATCAATTAATAAGGTTCTTACTTCGCCAAATTCATTGTTTTTAAAAGTTTTTAATTCCATTTGTTTCATCCTTTCTAAAAATGTTATAAGTTTTGTTTGCGTTTTAGTGCTATAATATTCCTCAATGAGAGGGGGTGAAAATATATGGTACAAGAGACAACAATGCAATATTTTATAGAATTACCAAATGACGGAAGTCACGATCAAGGTGTAACTCTGCAATTTAGTAAACCGGACAGTATCTCACACAATATCGTAGTGAATCCAGACGATAAAAACTTCTTTCAAAGAATCAAAATATTTGATGAAGGTTTAATCGTAATTGAAGAAGTATGGCAAGACAAAAGAGTTCTTCGTTTTAATAAACCATTCGAGCGTGAAGGAGATGTATTGAATTTTCTATAAATATCCTTCGTAATCTCTAATGTCTCCAATATAAAGGCTTGAAATTTTACTCTTGCCCTGTTGTTTTCTCAATCGCGCTACCACCACTCCGACTACCAATCCTGTGGTGACTAGTGCGATTGTTTTTATGTGTTTTTTCATTTTTAAAATTCCTTTCGTGATATAATTACCTCTGTGGAAGGAGGTGAATGTTTTGACAGATGTTGATAAAAATATAATCAACTTACAATTTCAACCAGAAGTGCTTGAAAGCTTAAAACGGATTAACGAAATAGTAGAAAAATCATTTACTGAAGAACAAATTACTATCATCCAGAAGACTTTTGACTCAATTCAAAAATCTTTTCCATTTGATTATTATGATTCACTGATAGAAACATTAAATAAGTCGGCTGAAATGTTTCAAAAATCTTATCTTATTCTTCAAAAACAAAATCCTGAACAAACAGCAAAATTATCAGAACTTACCAATAGCTTTCTTAATGATTTCTCTATCGATATGTCTTTCGAATCGTTTGAGGATATTTCCCAAGAATTGGTACTTGAAATCAAAGAAAAGGTCGATGACAATACCAATGTAAATGCAATTGAAACATACAGTAATGAAGAACAAATGCTTCAATTTAACGAAAAATTGGACTACATAATTCACAAGATTGATGATAATTCACTCCCTTCAAGTGTTAGAGAAGTATTCAAAGAGCGTTTAATTAACATGGCTTTCGATATACTTCAATCCGTGATCTTTTACGCATTCTTTAAAGCTATAGATTTTCAACCTGCTAAACAAATTATCGAAGTCATTATCAGGTGGATTAATAACATAAAGTCAATGTAAACAATTAATCACCGTTTTTAAGGTTAACCTGACCTAACAAGAAGATTTTGCATGCCAGTGCTAAGTCTTCTTCTTTTATGTTATTTTTTTCAGCCCATTTAATTAGTAATAAATAAGTTGCAATGAAATCAGCCATAATTCTCACCTCCCTAAATATTTTGATATGCGTAAATTTCTTTACCGTATTTTTCTTCCATATCCAACCAACCGTTCCACACATCATCATGCAGTGCTGTTCCGTTTGCATTAATAATGATATGTGCTGCATCACTACCAAATTCTTCATGCTCTAATTCATAACATGGCTCGCCACGAAAGATATATTCGTCTACTACGTACCATGTACCGATATGACCCTTTACTTTAATTCCTTCTTGTTTCATGGTGT
>JAEZWY010000032.1 GCA_023442905.1 Bacillota bacterium
TTAGTTGAAGGTGCGACTGTTGAAGCAACTGTTGAAAAACAAGGTCGTCAAAAGAAAGTAACTACTTTCAAATACAAACCAAAGAAAGACTCTCATCGTAAACAAGGTCATCGTCAACCGTACACTAAAGTTGTAATTGACTCAATCAACGCTTAATTATAAGTCGTGATGATATGATTCAAGCAATATTTAAAACTGACGAGAAAGATCAATTTGTTAGCTTTGAAGTTTCTGGCCACGCCTTTGCAGGAGAATATGGGCAAGATGTTGTCTGTGCGGGAGTATCTGCAGTTGTATTATCAACAGTGAATAATCTTACACGAATGGCAAATATCGAACCACTTATTGAAGCCGATGAGGAAAATGGCGGTTACTTGTATGTTGAGTTAACCAAGGATCTCTCTACCGAGCAAGGTCAACTTGCTCAAATGTTATTAATGAGTTGCTATTTGGCATTGTCTGAGGACATTGAAGCAAATTATAGTGACTTTATACATGTATCCAAAACAACGAAATAATAGAGGAGGTTATCCCATGTTGAAATTTGATTTACAATTCTTCGCCCACAAAAAAGGGGGCGGGTCTACTGCCAATGGTCGTGACTCTCAAGCAAAACGTTTAGGTGCTAAACGTGCTGATGGTCAAGAAGTTACAGGTGGTTCAATTTTATACCGTCAACGCGGTACTAAAATCTATCCAGGTGTAAACGTAGGCCGTGGTGGAGATGATACTTTATTTGCTAAAGTTGACGGTATCGTTCGTTTCGAACGTAAAGGCCGTGACCAAAAACAAGTATCAGTTTATCCAGTAGCTGCTGAATAATTCGTTGATATACCAACGTTTATAGGTTCCTTCGTTTCCCTAAGGGGCAAAAAAGGGGCAAGAAAAAGTGCAATGTTCATCTCGAGCATTGCACTTTTTTCATTTTTTAGATAAGTGGTCATTTATTGTATTTTTTAATAAATAATTTTTCTAATTGCTTATTATATACAGTGTACCCTAGATTGAATTGAAATTAGGGCATTCATCCGCTAGGAAATTTTGTTCTAAACAAGATGCGTTGGCTACAACTTTTTATGAAGCACTCTTACAGGTCTATCCATATCATCAGTGTCAGTAAATAGAAACTCAAAATCCATTTTCTCGTACAGGCCTGTATGTTGTGTAATAGCGTATAAAACAGCGTAATTTGCTGCTTTTGCGATATCTTCAATTTCATTAACAAGTTGGTACGCGACACCTTGGCCTCTATAAATTGGCTCCACATATACAGTACTTAAGAATGGTCCATAATTCACATTTGATATGATATCTACAATTAATAAAGAGGCAAAGCCAATTAATTGTGCTTTTCGATCAATTAAAAATATAATTTTTTCATCCTCTTTTAATTGGTCTTTTTGTATTTTTTTAGCTAAATATTTTGCTGCACCCCAATCTACATTAGATAAAAAGCCCATCGCTGTGTCCTTATCTTGTTTGTTAGCATACTTAGTGATGTTTAAATTTGAATCAATTATTTGATGTTCTACCTTTCTAAATTAGTATCAGCATAATATTTTATAAAAGCCTCTAAATATACAAGAATATTGATTAATTTAATAACTATTGATTACAATTATATCATCGTAGTGAAATAGGGCAACTAATGAAATAGAAGAACGAATTGATGAAATAGTTCTATTTAAAAATTTTACAACTTCGCAATGATTGACAGAAAGCTAATATTCATTGAAAATAGGTAGGAAATAGCATAATGAGAGAGAGGAAGTACTATGTCAATAGAAAATATAAACCAGTTATTTGGTGTACTGCATGACTCAACGATTTTGATACAAGAGGCCTTAACATTTTCATATCTAGAGGCTTTATTTGAAACTTTGCAGAATTTAGCAGATGGTGAAGTTCAACAAATTGATCAACGTCCAAACGATGAAGAAGCTGAGAAATTAAGAGAGATTTACGGAAAAATTGACTTAAAAGATTTTGAAGCTGAAGACATTCGTAAAGCCATCCAATTTGCTTTCATTGAAGGTGAAAAAGCTGATCAATTACAAGCTAACTATCATATGACACCAGAAGCTATTGCTGTATTAATGGGGTATTTTGCTACCAAATTAGTAGAACATAATCATTTGGAAAATAAGCAGGATGAAGTAGCAATCAATCTTTTTGATTCAACAATGGGGACCGGTAATTTATATGCCAATGTTTATAATGCTCTAAAGACAGCGGGCTATAAAATTCAAGGTTTTGGCTATGATAATGATGATTTATTATTATCGATTGCTGATGTTTCCACCCGTCTCCAAGATATCCCAGTAAATTTATATCTTGGAGATTCACTCCAAAATCTTATCGTCCCTCCTAGTGACTTGATTGTGAGTGATTTACCTTTAGGTTACTATCCAGTTGATGAAGTAGCAGATACGTACTCTTCTGCTAAAAATCGTGAAGAAGGTAAGCATGTATTTGTGCATTATTTAATGGTTGAGCAAGGTTTGCGTTACCTAAAACCAAATGGTTGGGGGATTTATATCGTACCTGCGGGTTTAATTCAAGATGAAAATATTAAAACCTTGATCGAAGCAATTGGAGAACACGGTTATTTTCAAGCTTTATTATCCTTACCAACTAATCTCTTTAATAATGAAAAAGCGCGAAAAGCGATTTTACTTGTGCAAAAGGCTGGAGATAAGGCTAAACAGAGTGAAAATGTCTTGGTAGGGGAAATACCTGATTTAAAGAGCAAAGAAGAGTTGCCAAAATTCTTAGCAGCTTTTGAAAATTTTCTTGAAAAAATGAAGTAAGGGTTCTATTAATCTACCTTGCAAAAAATACATTTCACAAGGAATAGAATAGAAATGTCTTTACCATAACGAAACATGTCATGTTATAATGAAGTATATTAAATAATATTGATTTAAGATTAAAGGAGAGAAAGCATGTCTAAAGTAATTGCTGTAAACGCAGGTTCTTCTAGTTTAAAATTTAAAATTTACGAAGTGCCTAGCGAAGATGTTGTAGCGTCAGGTCAAATCGACCGTATTGGAATCGGGAACTCTAACATTTCTATTAAGTATGGTGAGGGCCAAAAATTTGAGGATGTTAAAGATATTGATGATCATGAAGTAGCTATTGAATTCTTATTAAATCAATTAAGCACTTTAAACATTATTACTAGCTATGATGAAATCTCTGGTACTGGTCACCGTGTGGTAGCTGGTGGAGAAATCTTTAAAGAGTCTGCGTTATTAGATGATGAGGCAATTCAAAAGATTGAGGATTTAGCAGAATTTGCGCCTCTACATAATGGACCAGAGGCTCGTGCTATTCGCGCTTTCCAAAAAGTATTGCCTGGAAAACCTGCTGTCGGAATTTTTGATACATCATTCCACACAACAATGCCTGAAGTAGCTTATTTATATTCTATTCCATTAGAGTACTATGAAGAATTTGGTGCTCGTCGTTATGGTGCACATGGTACTTCACACAGATATGTAGCAAATCGAGCAGCTGAACTAATGGGTAAACCAATTGAAGATTTAAAAATTATCACTTGCCATTTAGGTAATGGTGGTTCAATTACTGCTGTAGATGGTGGAAAATCTGTTGATACTTCAATGGGCTTCACACCATTAGCAGGTATTACAATGGGGACACGTTCTGGTGATATTGATACATCTCTAGTTCAATTTTTAATGAAGAAATTGAATATTACTGATATCGATGATATGGTCTCTATTTTGAATAATAAATCTGGTTTATTAGGTTTATCAGGTGTGTCATCCGATATGCGTGATGTTGAAGATGCAGCTGATAATGGCGATAAACGTTCACAAACTACTCTAGAAATTTTCTACGATCGAGTACGTAAATATATTGGTCAATATATTGCAGTTATGGGTGGCGTTGATGCCGTTGTATTTACAGCTGGAATTGGTGAAAACTCAGGACGTACACGTGCTGAAATCATTGATGATCACATGGCATTCTTTGGTATGAAGATCGATGAATCAGCAAACGATACACGTGATGAAGCAAAAATTTCTAGCGAAGATTCAAAAGTTGCTATCTATACGATTCCAACGGACGAAGAGTTAGTAATCGTTCGCGATACTGTACGTTTAGGTAACATTAACGAATAATCAAACATTTTCCAAAGGACTCAAGTTGTCTCTGATTAGGCAACTTGGGTCTTTTTTTATCTAATTATGTAATTAAATTTCATTAATATAAATTTCCCAAGGATAATTCATAATTTATTGAAAAAATATTTCAACGTGTTATAATAAATTTTAAGTAAAACGTTTTCAAATTAAAAGAGAGTAAGTTAAAGCTGAATGAGGTGAGTATATGTATGGTTTTTCCGTATATTTAAATGAAGCAATTGATCGTGATCACATCGACCGGATGGTTGCTGCTGGTTTTACTGGTATTTTTACATCAATACATATTCCAGAAGATGATTCCACTGCCTATCTAGATCGGATGCAAGACCTTGGCACCATTGCAAAGGCTTATGACTTGTCGCTAGTCGTAGACATTTCAGGGACCAGTCTCCATAAAATTGGTGGGTCATTTGAAGATATCAGGCCGGTCATTGATCTAGGGGTTACAGGTTTGCGGATTGACTATGGTATTGGTTTTGATATGGTGGCTCGTTTAAGTCGTGAAATTCATATCGCTTTAAATGCTAGCACACTGACTGAACAAGATTTAGAGCAACTCCATTATTATCAAGCAGACTTAAATCAAATAACCGCCTGGCATAACTACTATCCAAGGCCCGAAACTGGCTTAGACATGGACACCTTTAAACGCCACAACCGTTGGCTGAAGTCGACGGGTCTTCGGACCATGGCTTTTGTCCCTGGTGATGACAAAATGAGAGGGCCAATCCACGCAGGCTTGCCGACGGTTGAAGCCCACCGAAGCATGCATCCTTTGGCGGGAACTCTAGATTTAATCACTAATGGCAATATTGACGACATTTATATCGGTGACCCAACAATTTCACGGGAAGTCCTTTTTCAATTTAAAGAATATATTGAAAAAAACCGGATTTGTTTAAGGATGGAAAGTGCAAGGGACGCGGTTGCTGAACAAGTGGAATGGATTTTAGGTGACCATACTAATCGGCAAGATGCGGCAGCTCTAGTGATTAGAAGCCAAGAATCAAGACGACAATTAAGGTCAAATGACCCAATCAAAGCAGTGAATACTGATGCGCGACAATTTGGCGCTATCACTGTCGATAATGAAGGCTACGGACGCTACCAGGGTGAAGTACAAATTTGTAAGGTCGATTTACCGCAAGATGAGAAAGTCAATGTGGTTGGTCAGGTTGTTCAAACAGATAAAAGCTTAATCCCCTATATTGGGCCCGGACAAACATTTAGATTATTGCAGAAGTAATGGAGGACGAAAAAGATGAGTGTAGAAATTAATCAGTTAACGACTGAGAAGCGCAATCCAAATACTATGCATTTGGACCAGATGTCAGTTGGTCAAGTACTTGAGCTGATGAATAAGGAAGACCAACAGGTGCCTGAAGTGATTGCTGAAGCACTTGGACAAATTGAAGCGGCGGTTGAAACGATTATTCAGTCGTTAAAAGCTGGCGGTCGATTAATTTACTTTGGGGCCGGAACGTCTGGTCGTTTAGGCGTCTTGGATGCAGCTGAGTGTGTACCGACCTTTGGGGTCTCACCAGACTTAGTGGTCGGCTTGATTGCTGGTGGTGACAAGGCCATGGTCGAAGCGGTTGAAGGCGCTGAAGATTCGCTGACTTTAGCGGAAGAAGATTTCAAGAAGTTGAACTTAAATGCCAATGATACTGTCGTTGGGATTGCTGCTTCTGGACGGACGCCTTATGTAATCGGTGGCTTGCAATACGCCCAAAGTATTGGGGCCAAAACAGTCTCAATTGCCTGCAACAAGGAGGCTAAAATTAGTGGTTATGCCCAGATTCCAATTGAAGTGGACTGTGGACCGGAAATCTTAACTGGATCAACCAGACTAAAAGCCGGGACAGCCCAAAAGTTGATTTTGAATATGTTATCGACGGTTTCGATGATCGGCATCGGGAAAGTCTATCAAAACTTGATGGTGGACGTGCAAGCAACGAATGAGAAATTAGAAGAACGGTCTAAACGGATTATTATGGCAGCAACTGAATGTTCATATGAAGAAGCAGCAAGCTATTTTGAAGCCGCTAATCATAAAGTTAAAGTAGCCATCGTGATGATTTTAACCAATTTAGATGCTACAGAAGCCAGTCGAAAAATTAATGCAGCCAATGGTTTTGTAAATCAAGTATTAAAATGATAAGGGGATGGGTATCATGGCTAAAACAAGTAATGAAGCACGATTAGCACAAGCAATTTACCAACATATTGGCGGACCAACTAACACGAGTAAAGTCTATAACTGTATGACTCGAGTCCGGATCAACATTAAAGATGACCAGCAAGTAGATATGGAAGCCTTGAAACAAGTAGATGGCGTCATGGGCGTTGTTGAAGATGGGGACACCTTACAAGTGGTTGTTGGTCCAGGGACGGCAGCCAAAGTAGCCACTGTCATGGCCGACCAAGGGCATGTCCAACAAGGGCGTCAAGTTCATGAAAATCTTGACCAAGATTTAACTTCAGGGCGTTCTGAAGCTGAACGAATCACTGCAGAAAATAAAAATAAACAAAAAGAAAAGAACAATACACCTTTTAAACAAGCACTGAAAGTGATTGCGTCGATCTTTGTGCCTTTAATTCCAGCCTTCGTCGGAGCCGGTATTATTGGTGGTATCGCGTCAATTATTCAAAATATGCTGACGGCGGGTGCATTAGAGCCGGGTATGTGGGACAACATTTTTCTTGTCCTTAAAATCCTTCAAAACGGGTTATTTGCCTACTTAAACATCTACATTGGTATTAATGCTGCCCGGGTATTCGGTGTAACAGAAGGCCTTGGTGGGGTTGTCGCAGGGGTTACTTATTTAACTGGTATGTTACCTGAAGCGCCACTACCAAATATCTTTACAGGTGGTGACTTAGCGGCTGGTCAAGGTGGAGTCATCGGAGTTATTATCGCCGTTTACCTATTGTCACTAGTTGAGAAAGGCTTACGTAAAGTCATTCCGGATGCCATCGATATCATTGTGACCCCAACCATTTCCCTATTAGTTGTTGGGATGATGACCATCTTCTTGATTATGCCGATTGCAGGTTTCGTATCCACTTCACTTGTTGGTGCCATCAACTGGGTATTACAAGTAGGTGGCGCAGTCGCCGGCTTTATCCTTGGGGCGAGCTTCCTTCCGCTAGTAATGTTTGGCTTGCACCAAATCCTGACCCCTATCCATATTGAAATGATTGCGGCTACAGGTAAGACCGTACTACTACCAATCCTTGCTATGGCGGGTGCCGGTCAAGTAGGTGCCGCCTTCGCGCTTTGGTTAAAATGTCGCCAGAACAAGCAATTAACCAACATTATTAAAGGGTCTCTACCAGTAGGTATTCTAGGTATCGGTGAACCCTTGATATACGCCGTAACTCTGCCCTTAGGTCGTCCCTTTGTCACAGCCTGTCTAGGTGGTGGAATCGGGGGTGCTGTCCTTGGGGCAATCGGTGGCGTTGGTGCTACTGCCATTGGACCATCAGGTGTCGCCTTAATTCCATTGATTGCTGACGGACAATGGCCAGCATACGTGATGGGTCTTGTCGCAGCTTATATTGGTGGCTTCATCCTGACATACTTCTTCGGTGTGCCCCAAACTGCCCAAGAAGCCAGTGAAATTACTGGATCGCCATCAAATACCATGGAAGGCTTAGACAATTTATAGTAAGATATGAATAAGTGGAAAAGGGCTGTCAACTCCTTGCTGGCAGCCCTTTAAATTTGTGAAATGATAGACGATAGAGAGGTGCCAAGATGGCAAGAAACGTCCTTCAAACAATCAACGAAATGCTGAAAGACTTACCCAAGTCTGAACAAAAGATTGGTCAACTTGTTTTAGAGCGGCCAAAAGATGTTATCCAGATGAACGCGACCGAGCTCGCAAAAGAGGCCAACTCAAGTCCAGCGGGGGTTATCCGTTTTTGCCGTTCGATTGGGATCAGTGGCTTTACCGCGTTAAAACTCGCTTTATCTGCACAAACAAGTCAAAGAGGCGATTTAAACTATACGGATATTGATGCAAACGAAGGTCTAGATACCATCAAAGAAAAGCTGGCAACCAATGCCAGTGTAGTCTTCGCCGATACCAATGTCAGTCTTTTAAACCAAGATATCGATCAAGTTACGGACTGGATTATGGCTAGTCCAGTGGTCTTTTTATATGGACTCGGTGCATCAAATATTGTAGCCCAAGACTTCCGGCAAAAATTTACCCGGATTGGTAAGCAAGTCATGGTGACCCAAGACCAACACGAACTAGTCGCAGCAATGGCCATTGCCCCAAAAGACTCACTATATATTGGGATTTCCAATTCAGGTGAAAAAGCTGAAGGAACCAGAGTCATAAAGATGGCCAAAGAACTTGGTTTAAAAACCGTTTCCTTAACTAAAGCGGGTACCAATACTCTTGCCAATTTAGCCGATATTTCCTTACATACGGCTGATACCAAGGAGGCTTTGTTACGGAGTGGAGCAACCATTTCCTTGTTAGCCCAGCTTTATGCCATTGACCTGCTGATCTTTTCTTATATGACGAAAAATTATGACACCCATGTTCAAAATTTAGCTTTATCTAAAGAAGCAACCACCGCAATCGACAGCTTTTACCAAGATTAAAAAAGGGTGCTGAATAACGACAGCATATATTTAAAACTGAAAGTAAATTTATGCTAAGTAGACTAGTTCTTTTCCAAAGGGCTAGTTTTTTTTCTTAGCTCTTTTAACTTTGCCAAGAGTGGTCATTTTTCAAGAGGATTTAATCAACTTTTAATGAAGAGCAAAATTTGCTATGATGGTAGGTAGAAACTTGAAAGAGAAAGGATGAAGACAGGTGCTAAAAATATATGGCTTAAAACAATGTTCCACAACACAAAAGGTGAAAAAACACTTGGAAGACCAAGGGTTAACCTTTGGGGAAATCATCGACATCCGTAATCAACCACCCGTGGCTGAAGAAATTGCCTGGGCGCTGGACCAAGTAGAGGGTAAATATACAAAAATATTAAACACATCAGGCGGTTTGTACCGTGAATTAGGCTTAAAAGACAAGCTAACCGATATGTCAGAAGAAGCATTTTTAGACTTATTGTCTGAACAGGGCATGTTAATTAAACGACCATTAATTGTTGGCGATGAAGTCGCTACAGCAGGGTCAAAAGTCGATTTTCTGGACCGGATTTGGTTAAGCAAATAAGGCTAGGAAAATAAGGTTAAGACAAGGGAAATTATAGAATAAAGATTCTCGGAGGGATTTTATTTGGAAATTGAAGCGTTAAAGGATTTAATTGCAGGGCAAGAAAGCGACATGTTCACTTTTTTAGAAGAATTGGTGAACACTGAATCTGGAATTCATCAAATTAGTGGGGTTAACCAAGTAGGAGCCATTATTCGTCAATGGTGTGAAAATATCGGCATGTCAACGCGGATAATCCCCCATGATCATGCAGGGGACATACTAATAGCTGAGTACAAGACAGCAGAAAATCAAGATAGAAAACCCGTTGTTTTATCTGGTCATATGGATACAGTCTTTAATGCAGGTGTTACTAAGGACCATCATTTCCGTTTACTGGCAGACAAACCTGGATTTGCTAAGGGTGCAGGCTTGATGGATATGAAGGGTGGCTTAGTGATCGCCATGTATGTGGTGAAAAACTTAATCGAAATGGGGTATCAAAAACATCCTCTGAGCCTTATTTTCATACCGGATGAAGAAACGTTACACCGTTATTCACCAACCCGTCAAGAAATGATAGCAGAGTTACAAGATGCAGCATTAATGCTCAATTTTGAACCGTCACCAAGGTTTAATGAGGTGGTTGTAGGTCGTCAAGGTGGTATGATGATGAATGTAACAGTTGAAGGTGTCCAAGGTCACTCCGGAATGGAAGTTGAAATTGGGCGATCTGCAGT
>JAEZWY010000084.1 GCA_023442905.1 Bacillota bacterium
GTTTGTAAGCTGATAAATAAGAAGCGATTATTCATCAGATTACGTCTGTCTTCAATGCTATACCGCCAACGCCAAATAAAATAAATATCCATAAAAATAATGGCCATATTAGCCAAGACATTTACTATCATTCTACCCTCCTATAATGATGGTCATTTTCCTACTATCTCACTAGATTTTTTTATCTTTTATTCTTATAAAAAGCTATCCTGACTAATATATCATAATTCATTATTCAGTCATCATTTTAAATTTTTTTCTGATAAAAAAATTGTAACTAATTCACCAACAATTTATGATTAGAATTAATTTTTTCAATCTAGCAACATACTTCCTCATTATGAAAGATAATAAGTTATATTCATGCTTTTTATTTTAATAATATATGAAAATATTCGGAAATAAAAAGGAAATAAAAAAACCAACTAACACAAGTTTAGTTGGTCAAAACAATTATTGTTTAAATGTAGTAAGTTTGGCTAGCGAACACCACCGCCGCCACCGCCACCGAAGGAACCGCCACCACCACCAAAGCTGGTACCACCACCGCCACCAGAAGATGACGAGGCTGTTGCAGCGCTATGACCATCGGAATAGGAACGATTTAACATTGATCCATAGTAAGCATAGTAGAAGAATGGCGCATCCGAGTATGTTGATATTTCTGCATATTCAGGGTAGATCTTGCGGAACTCTTCTTCTACTTCATCTGCAATACCAAAGGCACCGGCATAGATCATTAATTCATCCCAGAGAGCTACCTCGTTGGTTTGTCGTTCATTTAGTAGAGAGAAATCTAATAAATAGTTTTTAAATTTTACAACATTGTCGCGTAATTCAAATCCTTTTTCAGTATAAGCTACTTGTGCTACTTCATGGGCAATATCTAAATCAGTCTTTTCGCGACGAGACTTAGCTGTTAACCCAATAAACGTATAGCCATTTTCTTCTAAATAATCTGAAGAGTATGTATCCAAGGCTGATTCATAAGCTTCAATTTTCTTATAGTTCTTTTCGATATATTTAGAAAAGGCCTTTTGTTCAACACGGCCATCCTTTTGTGCGACTCTTTGCATTAACTTAAATAATCGCGCAACAGGCCCAGTTGGTGCTTGCTCAGACTGAATATATATAACAGCTTGATCTTTCGACCGTAAGAAACCGTCAATTTCTTCTTCACGGACGGTGATATACCCGTTTTTAACCAGATATAAAATACCGGCAGTCATATAATTTTGCCGTAATTCACTCTCATTATCAATTAATTGTTCTAAAATTTTATATAGTTGGAATATATCTTCACTTGGCGCCTGACGGTAATATTCGCCTTGTGTACGTTTTTCCATAGTGGCCATCGTTGGATAATATTCTCGATATTTTCGTTGATTAGCTGCATAATGACCAATGCCCCAGACACCAGCACCAAGTCCTCCCGCTGCTGCTAAAGCAGATAAACCTAGGATTACTTTTGTACCTGTGCTCATAGAAGTATCAGCTTCATTTGCACCATCCATCTCTTGAATTTCTTCATAAGTAGCATTAGGATCATAGTCTTCATAGTTATATGAAGAACCCTCAAAAGCTTGCTCTACAAATGAATCAAATGTTCTGTCTTCAATAATAAAGTCAGTTGGATACGTACCATCTGGAATACGCAATAGGATAGTAACATAGTTATTAGAACCTAAAGATTCAGTAGAGGCTGTTTGTACGACACCATTACTAGTGATATCAATATTACCATTGTAACCAAATCCCCAGATACGATTATCATCATAGTTGAATGATTCTACCTCTGAAGAAATATCTACGGATACAGCATCCGGAGACGGGGATAGGTCTGAGTTAATAAACTGCCAGTAGACCATTTGATCCGTTGAAGTTTGCGTAACAAAATTTGAAATTTCATACGATAACTCATAAGTATGATTCCCATATTCAGTAATACCCCAATTCAATTCATTGGTGTTTTGCCCATAGGTTCCTGCTTTTTGGTCAAAACTATCATCAATATCCCAAGATGATTGTTCTTCTAAAGGCTGCCCATCCATTGAAACAGTAAAATTAGAAATATCCTGAACATCTTCAAGATTTAAACCTTTATAAATCTCAGTTCCCTCATCAGTATTCATATCCCAAGTTTCATGGATTAATGCTGACCCATCTGATTGCAAAGTCACATCTACATCAATCGCATTAATCTCATTTGCCAATACTGATTGGGGTGCTACCCAAAATAAAACCAACGCACCAAAGGCTAGGATAAATCCAATAGCTTTATGATGTGTTTTTACCATTGTGGCATCTCCGCTTTTTCTGCTGTATTTTCAAAGTAGTCTTCTGGCGTAAATCCTGTAAATCCAGCAATAACAGAATTTGGGAAGGTTTTAATTAAACGATTATATTTCGTAACTGTGTCATTGAAGACCATACGTGACTGACGTACATTATTTTCATAAGTATTCACAGAATTCATTGTTGATTGATAAACTTCTGAGGCTTTTAAGTTAGGATATTGTTCTACAACAACATCGATTGAACGTAAGGCACGGTTGAAGGCTGCATCATCTTTCTCTACATCACTAACCGTTGAGTTTCGAGATACACTAGAACGTGCTTCTACAATTTCAGTTAACGTATCGTGTTCATGTGTTTGATATTGTTTTGTTGCTGAAATTAAATTAGTTAAAGCATCCCAACGAGATTCTACTTGTGCTGCAATTTGCGCCATGGCATTTGATACCATTTCTTTGGAACGTACGAAGTTATTGTAGGCTCCAATCCCCCACACAACTAATAAAACGATTATAGCAATGACAATAATCCACACCATAATATCCAACTCCTTTTCTTTTGATATTTTAATTATACTTTAAATGTCATTATCGATAAACCGATATCATTCATTATTGTACAAAAAAGAGATGTAAAGTACTATAACATCACTTACATCTCCTCTACTCTTCAATTTATTTTTCGACCTCAAAGGTATTCGTTAAACGTCCAAGATGTTCAATCTCAACTGTGATTTCATCACCAGTTTTTAGCCAATTCCGTTCATTTTCCGGGTATCCTAGTACAACACCAGATGGGGTCCCAGTTAGGATAATATCTCCAGCTTGTAATGTCATGTATGCAGAAATATACGAAACAATTTCCGCCACATCAAAAATCATTTGTTGAGTATTAGCTGATTGTACTAGGTTCCCATTACGAAACGTTTTGATATCAAGATGGTTTACATCAACCTCATCTTTAGTAGTCAAATAGGGTCCAATTGGTGCTGAACCATCGTTACTTTTACCAAGTAACCATTGGCCCGATTTAAACTGCAAATCACGAACTGATACATCATTTGCAATTGAATAACCAAAGACAACATCTAAGGCATCAGCTTTAGACACATTCTTTGCTTTTTTACCAATAATTACTGCTAATTCGCCTTCATAGTCAAATTGCTCTCCTTGTTGATTTAAAGGAATTACTTGCTGATGACTAGCTAAAGCATTATTAAATTTTGAAAATAGTACCGGCTCATCCGGGGCATCTGAAATATTCGATTCACTGACATGATCATGGTAGTTTAAACCTACACAAATAATCTTCTCTGGATTATCCACCACTGGTGCGTATGAAATGGTTGATTCATCCACGAAAGAAACCTCGTGTGCGTGGTGGGTATAATAATCAAGAATTTGTTGAATATGATCTTCATATGATCCTTGAATGATTGCCTTCATTTGATTGGGGACAGGGATTCCTAGGGTTTCACTAGCTTCCGCAATGTCTATAATGCCCAATTCACTTTGAATACCCACATGAATATTATCTAAATTTGCCTTATAATATTGAAGAAATTTCATAGTTATCCTCCTATAATCTTTCTGCTTTGGTAATATTAACTACCCTTAAAATACCACTTTTTACTGTAAAATGTACGTCATATGCATCAAAGCGCATACCGTATACTTTATCAGTATCAGCTTGCGTTCTTGGTCTTGGATCTTCGGCTAAAACAGCATGTAACTGTTCAACCAGATACGATGGTATCACAGACGAAACCTCATCTACCATTTCTACCTTTAGTGGTTGCCATGCTACCTCATCCATAAATCCAGATTTAGCTCCTTCATGAATATCTGTCTTAATATAAGGTTTGATATCCAATATAGGCGTATTATGGCGTAAATCAATACCAGATACCTCTAATGAGACCTTACCACTTTCATCTATATGGGCTTTTTCTAGTTTCACAGAAGATAGTCCGATTGGATTAGGTCGATACGGTGACCTTGAAGCAAAAACACCCACTCGCTGGTTTCCACCTAATCGTGGTGGCCTAACTGTTGCCTTATGGGTACGTCCTTTTTGCTCAGAAAAATGCCAAACTAGCCATAAATAGTCAAATGCTTCAATACCTTTAAAATACGCTTCTTGGTTGAAAGGTGGATTAAAGTAGATTGTTCCCTTTACTTCAGGCACTACCATACTTTGTCTGGGAATACCGAATTTTTCAACAAAGGCATTCTCAATCCAACCTATTGGTTCAATTTCCATTTAATTCCTCCCATACACTAACCCACTAATTATTTACTACTTTTCTTACATAGACTTGTTTAAATTTCTCCTAGAAACTATACTAAGATTAAACGTAAACAAAACTAAAGGAGAAATTTATGGCTAACATAGATACAGTTAAACAACTCTATACTAACTATCCTGAAATGCCCTATATCAATCCAAATCGCGATTTTGATACCTTCATGGATAAGTTAGATGTCCAAAAAGAACACCTTGTTCCAAAAAGAAATATGCTACGTACTGATGATGGTTTGCTTCCCGGACATATCATTCTATTATGGCGACTTGACCTAGGTACTTTCTCAACCGAATCGGCTATTCCACGCTATTTTGAGTATATCTATGGTATTAATGCACCAGCTGAATTAGAAGACCTTATTGAAGATGGGCTAGCCTACCAAATGTCAGCTAAGGAAACATTATACTTGGTGAATGCGGGCACATTGAAAAAAATCTTAAAGAATGCCGGCCTTTCCGGTTACTCATCAATGAAGAAAGATGCTTTAGTTAAATTTGTTCAAGATGAAATTAGTGAAGAAGATTTAGCGCCACAGATACCGATGATTGCTTACCAAACTACTGAACGCGGTCACGAATTAGTTGAAAAATATGACGACATTATTCAACGTCACGGACCCAAAGGTTAAATCTATAGTACATTAGGCTGTGACAAACTAATCACAGCTTTTTTGCATACGATAAATTACCCTAATACATATTTGTATGTGGGAAAAAGCAAATAAACAGCTGCTAGTCTAGCTAGTAATTCTAGGTCATTTCAAGTAGTTGTTTAAATATTTTTTCTGATATAATTTTAATTTTTTCACCACGATTAGCATATTCTTCAGCTTTTTTAAATTTACTTGTTTTTTTCTGCTGATTTAGGTCAGATTGTGCAACGATTAAGTAATCTGTTTTTAGGGTCACCGATTTCCCTAATATTGCCCCTTTATTTAAAGCACTTTGCATTGCTTCTTCACGCGACATATTATCTAAGTCACCGGAAAAATAATGGTTTTATTAAATAAGGGGTGCATAGGATTAAAGTCAGATGTTTCTGCTTTTAAATCTTCAACCTTAATTTGCTTTGGATAAGATCGACGATAAAAAGCATTCCTGAAATCTTGCTCACTTTGATAAACTTCCTTGGCTTGGTTAAAGAGCTGGTTATATACTTCCACTGTAATAAAGCAATCATTTAAACCACGGTGAGCCCCTTGATAAGAGATACCGTAAAATTGCGCCAATGTTCCTAACTTATGATTAGGTGTACTCGTCACTAATTTTCTTGCAATGGTTAGCACATCAAGATAGTCATTTCTTACAGGATAATTATATAAACTAACGGCCGTATCATAAATAAAACTTAGGTCAAAATTGACATTATAGCCTAAAATAATATCTTCCTGTAGAAAATCTAAGAATTCTGGCATTGCCTGGGTGATTCTTGGTGCTGTCATGACCATATTATTCGTAATACCAGTTAAATTGGTAATAAAACCTGAAATCGGTTGGTTTGGTTGGACAAGTGTTGAAAATGTCCGCTCCATTTGGTGGTCACGGATACGAATTGCAGATAATTCTAAGATTTCATCATTACTAGTTTTTAATCCAGTTGTCTCGATATCAATCATAACGTAGTCCTTTGGAAAACCAATAATTGATTTTCCCATATACGGTCTTTTTTGATTTGATCTTCTATTGTAAGCCATAGTGCCACTTCCTTATTAAACCCATCTGTTATTTTGGTTACATTATATTATACGTTTATTTTATCAATTAGTTAATTTATAGAAAGGAAAAATTTCATGAAGATTTTTATTGACGGAGATGGTAGTCCTACCAAACAGGAAACCATTCAACTAGCCAAACAATATCAACTAACTGTTATTTTGGTCACATCTATCGATCATTATTCCACAAAACCAACTGCGGATCATGTTGAAACTATTTATGTGGACCGTGGCAACGATGCTGCTGATTTTAAGATAATCTCCCTTATATCTTCTGGCGATATCTTAGTCACACAAGATTATGGATTAGCATCTCTAGCGTTAACAAAAGCAATTGTTATTCATCATTCAGGAATGGTTTATAGCAAAATGAATATCGACCGATTACTCCAGCAACGCTACGAGGGTCAGCAACTGCGGAAGGCTAAAGTACGGACTAAGGGGCCTAAACCCTTTACTGATGAAGATAGAGCACATTTCAAACAAGTTTTAGAAAATATTATCCAAGAGCGGATTTAATGTCTTATTCATACCAATCTTGTGCGATGACTTCAATTGGATAATGGTCTTCACAAAAATCTACAGCTTGATTTAACATTTTTTCTGCAAACGAGTAAGAATTCGAAACAATACCTATACCAAGTTTTGCTTGATTTATTAGATCCTGATCCCCTGTTTCAGCTACTGATACACCATACTTAGCTGTGACTTTTTTCATCATGCTTTGTAAAATCCGGCGTTTATCCTTTAGTGAGTCGCTAGCAAAAATAAATTTTATTTCCAAACCTAATAGAATCATGTCAGTCACCTACCTTTTTTAAATCATCTCATAAAATGATTGGGTGTCAACTGTTTGAAATAAAACGCTTTATACCTTATAGTGAAAGTATCTATCGATTGTATAATTAAAATAAGAAAGGAAGATACGATGAAGATTGCTTTATTAGAACCATTACGTGTTCCAGAATCACGAATCCACGAACTAGCACAACCGCTAATTGATGCTGGGCATCAATTTACTTATTATCCTGAAAAAACGACTGACCCTAACGAACTATACGAGCGTTCTAAGGATGCAGATATTGTAATGATTGCTAACAATCCATACCCTGCTGAAGTGATTGAAAAACTGGAAAAAACAAAATTTATTAATGTGGCTTTTACTGGTTTCGACCATGTTGACAGTAAGGCGAGCAAGGACAAAGGTATCGCCATTGCAAACGCATCAGGCTACGCTACAACCGCTGTTGCCGAATTGGCGCTAGGTTTAACATTAGATTTATTCCGCGCGATTTCTACAGGGAATGACGATATCCGTAAGGTTGATTTCCCAGGACCATTCCAGGGTCGTGAAATCAAAGGTAAAACAGTTGGGATTGTAGGTACTGGTCACATTGGTTTAGAAACGGCAAAATTATTTAAAGCTTTTGGTGCAAAACTCATCGGTTACAACCGTTCAGAGAAACAAGAAGCAAGAGATTTAGGCATTGACTTAGTCGATCTTGATGAACTATTGAGCCAGTCAGATATTGTATCAGTCCACCTGCCATTAAACGGTGAAACGAAGCATTTATTAAACAAAGAAAAATTAAGTTTGATGAAAGAAAGTGCAGTAATTATAAATGTTGCTCGTGGGCCGATTATTGATGATGCAGCTTTAACAGACTTATTAAATGAAGGCAAAATAGCCGGTGCTGGTATTGATGTATTTGACGGTGAACCGCCATTACCTGCAGACTACCCATTGCTAGCTGCTAAAAATGCTATTTTAACACCACATGTTGGATTCTTATCAGACGAAGCAATGGCATTAAGAGCGGAAATTGCTTTTGAGAATACTAGAGCCTTTATCGAAGGTAATCCAAAAAATATTGTACAAGAAGCGTAAACTATTGCTGAACTATTTAGAAATATGCAAAAAAAATCCAGGAGAGACTGTAAAGTCTTCCTGGATTTTTCTTTATACTAGCGTGTTGATTTTGAATTAACGTAACGTTTTTCAATGTAGTTTGAAAGTTTTGTTAAAATCGTGATAATCACAATGTACATCAAACCAACAATTAACCACATACTACCTGATTGGTAAGTACGGGCAATAATGATACGACCAGTTTGTGTTAATTCCACAATACCAATTACGGATAGAATTGACGTATCTTTCAAGGTAATAACAAATTGGTTAATAAATGATGGTACCATTACTTTCACAGCCTGCGGCAAGATGATGTGACGCATTGTTTGACCATTCGTCAAACCTAAACTTCTGGCTGCTTCAGTTTGGCCAGTATCAATTGCTTGAATACCCCCACGAACAATTTCACCCATGTAAGCTGCAGCATTAAGAGATAAAGTCAAAATACCTGCTAAGTTACTTGAAATTGTTACGTTAAACATTTGTGGAATACCAAAGTAGATAAAGAATGACATAACGATTAGCGGTAAACCACGCATAATATCGATATAAACAGTCGCAATGCCTGAAAGTACTACATTACCACTGGTACGCATCAATCCTAAGAAAATACCTAATATTGTCGCAATTACTAATGATACGATAGCTAAGTAAACAGTTGTTCCTAAACCTGATAATAAGGCCGGGAAGTTGTTGGCTAATTGAGCTAAGAAGCCGTTAGAAGAACTTGTTTCGCCTTCTTCAGAATCACCTAAGTATTTACCAACTATTTCATCGTACTCGCCAGATTCTTGAATAGACGCTAGTCCGTCATTGAACATTTGTAGTAATTCTTGGTTTTCACCAGCTAAAACAGCAAACCCATAAGATACTGGTTCTAATTGATCACCAATAATTTTAAGGTTTAAACCACCAGAGTTGATCGCGTAAGCCATTACTGGATAATCTTCTACCGCTGCCGCTGAGTTACCAGAAATAACATCTTGATACATATTAGATGAGTCATCAAATGTCGTTACGGTAAAACCGTATTCGTCGGCCATTGATTGGGCGATTGTTGCCCCTTGCGTACCCGTTTTAACGGCAACATTTTGCCCATCTAAGTCTTCATATGATTCAATATCTGAATCCGCTAAAACAGCGAATGTTGTCCCTGAATCAAAATACGGTTCTGAGAAGTCAAATGTTTGTTTACGTTCTTCTGTAATTGACATACCAGCGATTACGGCATCTGCTTGTTGGGTTTCAACCGCTTGAACCGCCGCGTCAAAGCCTAATGATTTCAACTCGTAATTGAAGCCTTGGTTAGCTGCAATAGCATCCAATAATTCAACATCGATCCCAGTGAAGTCACCATTTTCGTCTACGAATTCAAATGGTGCAAAAGTTGTATCGGTTGCAATTGTGTAAGTTTCACCTGAACCAGCTGCTGGTGTTTCTGATGAAGAAGATGTTTCTTCTTGACTAGCACCGTATTCAGCTAAAATGTCATCATATTCACCTGAAGCCTTGATGTTTTCAAGACCGGCGTTGAACATTTCAAGTAATTCAGCATTCTGACCAGCTAATACAGCAAATCCATAAGGCGCTTCTTCAAAATTGTCGCCAATGAATCGTAAGTTTAAACCACCTGATTCGATTGCGTAACCCATTACTGGATAATCTTCTACCGCTGCTGCTGAGTTACCAGAAATAACATCTTGGTACATGTTTGGCGAGTCATCAAATGTATTTACTGTAAAACCATATTGGTCTGCTAAGTCAGCAGCAATAGTTGCGCCTTGCGTACCAGTTTTTACAGCTACAGATTGACCTTCTAAATCTTCCAATGATTGGTATTCAGAGTCATCAAGAACCGCGAAGGCAGTCCCTGATTCATAGTATGGGTTTGAAAAGTCAAAAGTCTGCTGACGTTCTTCTGTAATAGACATACCAGCAATCACTGCGTCAGCTTGTCCGGCTTCTACAGCTTGAACTGCAGCATCGAATCCCAATGATCTTAGTTCATATTCAAAACCTTGATCTTCAGCAATTGCTGCTAAAATATCGACATCAATACCAACAAATTCACCTGAATCATCTACAAATTCAAAAGGTGCAAAAGTTGTATCAGTTGCAATAATATATTTATCTCCACTTCCTGTCTCAGTTGCTTCAACTTTTGCAGGAGTGATAGAGAATAATAAGGTAAGTAAACTTACCATAAATACGGTGAATGATAGCTTCTTATGCTTAATCATAAACTCCCTCACTTCTTTCTTCATAAGTTTTTAATGCTTTCACAAGATAGTTACAAGTATACATTGAAATTTTCAAAAAAGGAAAGAAAATATAACGTAAAATGTCAGATTTTCTCACACATCAAGATGAAACCTGTCTATTTACTCACACGTCTCGTTTTGTTTAACCCAGTCGCTTTTTTTCGCAAAATAAACATAGATGTGTAAAAT
>JAEZWY010000104.1 GCA_023442905.1 Bacillota bacterium
ACTTCCCCCTGATTAATGGTTAAATCAATTCCTTTTAAAATTTCGTTTTGGTCAAATTTTTTGTGAATATTTTCAACTTGTATCATAGGACACTTCCTCTCGCAAATTTTCTAGTGTAATTTCGTTCAAATAGATGGGAAACTTGTTCCACTGTAATCGACAGTGCCCAATAAATAATGGCTGCTGCAATATATGATTCTAAGAATGTATAACTTGTCGTAGCAGTAATTAAAGCCCCGTTTAAAACATCTACCACTGAAACCAAAGATACTAATGATGAGGCTTTGATCAAGACAATAAGTTGACTACAAATCATCGGTAAGGCGATAGGCATCATCTGTGGGAAAATAACACGGACAATCGTTTGAAATTGTGTTAATCCAATAGAAGCCGCTGCATCCCATTGTGCTCTAGGAATAGCTGCTAGAGCGCCACGAAAAATTTCTGATAAGGAAATACTAGCAGTGATCGTCAGAACGAAAATACCAATGTATTCACGATTAATATCTGAAAAACGAATTGGTAAACTTAAGCTAGTCGCTACTTGGTCAAATAAGTCTGAGAAAAGTAAGTAAGCAACCATTAAACTTAACACGACGGGAATCCCTTTTCCAATGGTGACAAGTCCGTTTAAGAATTTGCTTAAAATAGGTACTTGATAAAAACGTGCTAAGGCGATGAGTAACCCTAGTAAACTACCAATTAGTAAGGGTATTAAGGCTAATCTTAAAGTTACTGGGATAAAGGGAATCGCCGCTTTAAAGGCTTCTGAAATAGCTGTAAAATCAATAGGCATATGAAAGGCTCCTTTCTTTATTCGGTATAGTCAGCACCCAGAATTTCGACTGAAAGTTCGGATAAAGTACCTTCTTCACGTAATTCTTTAATGGCACCATCTACCGCAGATTGTAATTCCTCATCACCTTGCTGGAATACATAGTAAATACCCGCAGTTTTAAGGGCTTCATCTGAAGCTTGAAGATTAATATCGAATTGTTCATTATATTTATCGACATCAAATTTCGTAAGGATTGCTGCATCAGCAGTCCCATTTTTTAATCCAGATACTAATAATTCACCAGTCACTTCACTGTAAACAATTTCAATTACGTCATCATTTTCTGCATTATAAGTTTCCAGTATATTGGCTACTTCACTAGCTGGAGATGCAAAGACCTTCTTACCCTTTAAGTCATCCAATGACTGGTAGACTTGACCTGTACTTTCATCTGCTACGATATGGTGTGCATAGTTGTTATAAGCCTCTTCTCCAAATAAATACTTAGCACCGCGCTCATCATTATAAGCGTAATTGTGGGCAGCAAGTTGGACCTTATCCGCTGACAGTGAAGTCAGGATATTTTTAAAATCCATTGATTCATATTCAAAGTTATATTGGTCTAATTTTTCATCAACAGCCCGTAAAACCTCGATATCATAGCCTTGTAATTCCTCATTTTCATCTAGATAGACAAATGGTTGATAAGCATTCCCGGTCCCAACAATAATTGTTTCAGCATCCGGGTTAGCTGCTGCTTGATCATCTTCTGCTGCACCAGCATTACCGCAACCTGCTAGTAGCAATGCTGTGGCAACCCCTGTTAAAATAAACCGTTTATTCTTTATCTGATGTATCACTTTCTTCATCATATTCTTTTCCACCTTTATTCATTATTGGGTGTAATCATCACCTAAGTATTCAATCGATATTTCCGCTAAAGTACCCTCATCTATTAATTCTTGTAAAGCACCATCAACAGCATCTTTCAACTCTTCATCACCCTTCCGATATAAAAAGTTTGCTTTTGAAGCACTAACTGGTTCAGAAGAAATAGCCAAGTTCGCATTGAATTGTTCATTATACTTTTTGCCATCATACTCTTTTAAAATCCCAGCATCTGCTGTACCGTTTTGTAAGCTGGTAACAAAAATCTCACTACCACCTTCGTTATAAACGATGTTAATTTGTTCATCAGGATTTTCATGCGTACTGTTATACTCTTCCAATACATAAGATTCGTTTGCTCCTGGTGAGGCAATTACATTTTTCCCTTGAAGATCATCTAAGGAATTGTATTCACCCTTCCCTTCGATACTGATAATATGAAGCGTAATATCGTTATAACCCGTTTCACCAAATAAATATTTAGCTGCTCTCTCATCATTGTATTGATATTGATGTGCTGCTAAATCAACTTTTTCAGCTAATAATGAGGTTAAAATATTTTTAAAGTCTGATGATTCGTATTCAAAGTTGTACTGGTCTAACTTTTCATCAACTGCCTTTAAGACCGCCACATCATAGCCATCTAATTCCCCATTTTCATCTAAATATACAAATGGCTGGTAGGCATTCCCCGTTCCAACAACAATGGTTTCTGCATCTGGATTGGCCGCTGTTTGCGCATCTTCAGAGGCATCCGCATTTCCACAAGCACCAAGTAGTAGTGCTGAAGCAATACCTGCTAAAATCAATTTCTTTTTAATTGTTTTCTGTTCATTTTTCTTCATTAATAGAATCCACCTTTATGCTTTTATTGGGTGTAATCATCGCCTAAATATTCAATCGATAATTCTGCCAAGGTGCCTTCATCAATCAACTCTTGTAAAGCACCGTCAACAGCATCTTTCAGCTCTTCATCTGCCTTATCATATAAGAAGTAAGTTTTTGATACACTGATTGGTTCAGAGGCGATTTCTAGGTTAGCGTCGAATTGTTCATTATATTTGTTGGTATCGTATTTTGTTAAAATTCCTGCATCTGCTGTACCATTTTGTAAACCAGTCACAAAGAGCTCACTAACATTTTCATTATAGATAATCGTAATTTGTTCATCCGCATTCTCATGTTCACTATTATATTGCTCTAATAAGTAGGCTACGTTGGAACCTGGTGATGCAAAGACCTTCTTACCTTGTAGATCATCTAAATTGCTATATTGATCGCCACCAGCTGTGTTGACAATATATAGCGTATAGTCGGTATACCCCTCTTCCCCATACAGATATTTAGAAGCTCTTTCGTCGTTATATTCATATTGATGTGCTGCTAAATCAACCTTACCAGCTGATAATGAGGTTAAGATATTTTTGAAATCTGATGACTCATATTCAAAGTTGTAGTCATCGAGCTTCTCATCAATTGCTTCAAGGACAGCCACATCATATCCTTTTAAATCACCATTTTCATCTAGATAAACAAATGGTTGATAGCCATTCCCTGTTCCAACGACAACCGTTTCTGCATCTGGATTAGAAGCCGCTGCTTCTTCATCCGTTGCGTCAGCTGACCCGCAAGCCGCTAATAATGTTGTTGTCAGAAAAGTCAACAAACCCCATCGTATTAAAGTTGATTGATGCTTCATTAATAAGTCTCCCCTTTTTCGCCTTTTAGTGTATAAGTATTAAATATTTCATCATTTTTAATTAAAATTTCTGGATCAAGTCCTTGTGTCGCAACATTTGTTTTTGACTGGAAT
>JAEZWY010000190.1 GCA_023442905.1 Bacillota bacterium
CCAATATACTTCATCCCACCACCGTATCGATAAATTTAGATTTGCAGAATTTGCACGGCGGACAGCTCATTAATCAATATGATTGTATTTAAATAATTAATAAAGCGCCCTCAATCAACCATGTATGGTGAAGTTGAGGGCATTTTTTGCTTCATTTCTAGGTATTGGATTTTTAGCTATGACAAAGAAAATGGTGTTTTTACTGGTACAATAAAGAAAAGGGAGCGATTTCATGCTGAAAAGATACGCAATATTGTTGGTGACAAGTATTTTAATGTCGGGCTGTATAAATACAAGTAATAATGAGTATGATGCAAATACACCATCTACTGCCAGTGAAGAAAGTGTGATTGTATCTTCAAGTAGTAGCCAGGCAAGCAGTCAATCGGTTGGTACAAGTGATGAGAATAGTAGTGAAATAAAGCTTGAGCTTATCACACTAAATGAGATTGAAGAAAAGATTGCAGCAGGGGATAGTTTCTTCGTCTTTGTGTCTGGTGCTTCAGATGAAGAGAATATTAAACTTGAACAGACGATTTCAGAAACCTATGACATGATTGGTGACCAACTTACCGATGTTTATCCTGAAGGTGAAGGCTATACCTATAAGCTTGATTCAGCTGAAAATACAGATGAATATGATAAGTTTCTAACCGACTATCAGCTAGAAGATCATCCAGCCCTCATATACATTGAAGGACAAGTCTATACCGCAAGTATGAATGACTTTGATACTGATACGAGTAAAGAAGATGTTAGTCAGTTTATAGCTTCACCTTATGATGAGGATGATATGACGACTGCACCAGATACTAAAATGGATGAGGAAGAAAATTAAAGAAACCATAACAAGTTATCATTTTAGAAGGGGCGTAAGTCTTGTTAAAAAACTCAAAAAGGGATATAAATGGTTTGATAAAAAAACTGGGGAAATTAACAAGGAGTTATTTGAATGGCATTCCTTTAAGTTCTTTTTGGTTATTTTCGTTTACTTTATATCTATTAATTTATTAGAAATTGAAGGTATTACTGCTAAATATCTAATTCAATTCATTGGGTTTTTATTTTTATATCTATTATTTGCACCACCGATAAATAACTATAAGCAGTATGAAGGAAATAATCGATTTGTGAGGTTGCTTGATAAAATCAAGCGAGTGGTATTACAAATCAATGAAGTAATGTTTCAAGGATTTACGTTTAAACTTGTTATCGCTATGACCTTTACTGCCGGATACATAGGTCCAGTTGACTTTGACAATTTCCGGTTGATCTGATTACTTTAATAGTCATTTACTATATACTGGCGTTGTTATTTTCAAAACCTAAAGATAGAAAAAATAAAGCTGATAGTAATTAAGATACTAAAGAGATATACCGAGTAAAATTAGATATTACATAAGTTATAAAAAAAGAAATAACAGGTAAGTGGTTAACCCGCTCACCTGTTATTTGTGCGTTATATAATTTTTTGTCTTATAAATAAATACGCTATTTGGATAAGAATGCGACTGTTTCATAAGGGCCTAGCTCGAATGAGGCAGTCATTTTTTCTACTGGCCCGTTACCTAATAATTTCTCATAGTCACGAGTTAAATCAACACTTTCAGGTAGGTCAACTCGACTAGTACCTGGATAGAAGTGTGAGAAGACGTATAAGTTTTGGTCACCATAAGTCCGATAGTAAGCTAATACTTCTGGGTGGTCGGTTAGTAATTCATGGTAAGCACCGTCTTGGATGATAGGTAATTCATGGCGCAAGGCAATTAATTTTTGATAGTAAGGGAATATTTTACCTGATTCAAGTTCCTTCTTCACGTTGATATCTTTGTAGTTGTCAGCTACTTTCAACCATGGTGTGCCGGTAGTAAAACCAGCATTTTCTGAATCATCCCATTGCATTGGCGTACGACTAGTATCACGAGATTTAAACTTGATAATGTCCATCGCCTCATCTTTAGATATGCCTTTATCTAGTAAGATTTGGTAGTTATTGAAAGTTTCAATATCATTGTAGTCATTGATATCATCAAAATCAGGATTCGTCATACCGATTTCTTCCCCTTCAAAGATATATGGTGTGCCTCTCATCATGTGAATGGTTTGGGCCAGCATGGTTGTCGTTTCAAAGGGGTAATTTTCTGTATCACCAAAGCGAGAGTTGGCACGCGGTTGGTCATGATTATTCCAAAATAGGGCATTCCAACCATTGCCATCTGACATCCCTTTTTGCCAATCATTTAGGATGTCCTTTAATGATTGGAAATCAAAGGCTACTTTAGACCATTTCTCACCGTCTTTATAGTCGACTTTTAAATGGTGGAAGGAGAAGATCATGGATAATTTTTCTTCTTCTGGATTCGTATAACGAACGCCGTCCTCAATTGTTGTAGAAGACATTTCACCGACTGTGACAAAGCCTTCGATATTCCCAAAAGTAGATTGGGCCATTTCTTGAATCCAAGCATGTGAATTTTCAGTATCGGTATATAAACGTTTCTCCTGGGTAGAACCTGGACCACCTGTTGAATCTTCGAGAACTTCACTTTTACCTATTACATTCATCACGTCAAAACGAATGCCATGTACGCCTTTATCAATCCAAAAGCGGATGATATCGAATAGGGCTTCACGCACTTTAGGGTTATGCCAATTTAAATCGGCTTGTGTCACGTCATAGAGATGCATATAGTATTGACCTGTATCACCAAATGGCGCCCAAGCAGGACCGCCGAATTTAGACTCCCAGTTAGTTGGTAATGCCCCATCTTCTTTGGCGGGACGAATATAGTAGAAGTCTTGGTAGTTGGGATCTCCAGCCAAGGCTTTTTGGAACCATTCATGTTCAGTAGAAGAGTGGTTTAAAGGCATATCCAACATCAGGTCGATACCGCGTTTTTTACCTTCACGTGCAAGCTCTTCAAAGTCATCCATAGTCCCAAATCGGGGATCAATCGCTGTATAATCTGAAATATCATAACCATTATCATTTTGTGGTGATGGGTAGAATGGGTTCATCCAAATCATATCGATACCTAATTTTTCTAGATAGTCTAATTTTTCAATGATTCCTCTAAGATCACCTAAACCATCGCCATCAGTATCATAAAAAGATTTTGGATAAACTTGATAAATTACTTTTTTTCCTAAATCATTTGTCATTTTGTCTTCCTCCTTTTTTGAAAAAAAGCTCGCCCAGGGCATCCAAGGCGAGCGTGAAACTTGAATTGAACTGGCTAATGCTAGAATTTGATATTGAAATCGATTTTGTTGTTTGCTAAGAAACCAGTTTTCTTAAATATAATTGTCAATGCGAATGGTACAACAATTGCGATTAACATTGCGATAGTAAACCAAATCCAGTATGGGAATTGGATAGCTAAGATACCAGGTAGACCACCAACACCGATAGAGTTAGCTGTAATACCAACTGTTGTGGATAGTAAGCCTGCTAAACCTGAACCAATCATCGCTGCAACAAATGGATAAACATATTTAATCGTTACCCCAAACATTGCGGGTTCAGTTACACCTAAGTAAGCTGAAATCGCTGATGGTAAGGTAATTTGACTTTCTTTTTCATCGTGGCGTGTTGTCCACCAAATAGCCATAACTGCAGAAGCTTGGGCGATATTTGATAGGGCAATCATCGGCCATAAACCTGTTCCGCCAAAGTCAGCAACCAACTGCGTATCGATGGCGTTGGTCATGTGGTGTAAACCAGTAATAACTAGTGGTGAATATAGGGCACCAAAGATTAAACCGAACAACCAAGAAACTGGTCCAGTTAAACCTGCGTAAACGACATTACCAATCCATGTACCAAGTGTCCATCCGACTGGTCCTAATACTGTATGTGCCAAAATAATTGCCGGTACTAGTGATAGGAAAGGTACAAAAATCATGGAAATCATTTCTGGGATATATTTACGCCAGAATTTTTCAAGCCAAGCCAGTGATAAACCTGCGAACATTGCTGGTAATACTTGTGCTTGGTAACCAATCATATCTAATTGGAAGAAACCAAAATCCCATTGAGGTACGTCACCAGCTAAGATAGCATCTGGTGCAGCGTATGCATTTAGTAATTGTGGCGAAACTAATGTGATCCCTAATACAATACCAAGAATTTGAGTAGTACCCATTTTACGGGTTACAGACCATGTAATCCCAACTGGTAAGAAGTGGAAAATCGCTTCACCTGGTAACCAAAGGAAACTATTAACGCCAGCCCAGAAAGTCGAAACATCAACAATCGTGTTGTATTGTGGTGTACCGTCACCCATCGTTTGCGCAACACCATCAACAATTTTTTGCCCAAGGAACTCCATTGGCACCCCTTCAAGCACGTTACGGAAACCTAAAATAAGCCCCCCGACGATAATTGCTGGAATAATTGGTGCAAATACTTCAGCTAAGAAGGTCATTGCCTTTTGTAGCCAATTTTGTTGCTGGTCGGCAGCTGCTGCTTTTACAGCCTCTTTTGACGTACCAGAAACACCAGAAATCTTCTCAAATTCATTGTAAAAATCGGCTACCTTGTTTCCGATAATAACCTGGAATTGGCCCGATTGCGTAAATGTACCTTTAACGGAAGGGATATCTTCAATTGCTTCGATATCTGCTTGTTTAGGATCATTTAAAACAAAACGCATCCGTGTTGCACAGTGTGTAACAGCATTTATGTTTTCTTTTCCTCCAATATCATCTAGTAAAGATTTGGCATCTTGTGTAAAATCACTCATTTTTCTTCCTCCTCTAGTGCAAAATTCATGATGAAATGAAACCAATAATTGCAAACTTGTCTATACAAGTTATCTACATAAGATATTATATAATGATAACGGTTTCAAATCAAGTGAAACCTCTTTTATAAAATTTTTTTATTCACCTATAGTTAATAGGAAGAAAGTAGTTAGCTTTGGCTCTGTGAGTTGGTTAGACGTTGGTTGTAAGCCCTGATAGTGGTATGATTATAGCGTATTCTATAGGGGAGAGAGGTGTAGGATGTCAGACGAAATAGAGTCAAGAATTAATGAGCTTTCGGAAGAACAGTTTACTTTTATGCAAGCAGCGATTGAAGAAGCGAAGAAGGCAGCAGCTATTGGCGAAGTGCCTATAGGTGCGGTCGTTGTATATCAGGGTGAAATTATCGGACGTGGTCATAATTTACGAGAAACTAGCCAGGATGCCACAACGCATGCGGAAATCTTAGCTATACAAGAAGCGAATCGTAACCGGTCATCTTGGCGACTAGCTGATGCAGACTTGTATGTAACGCTGGAACCTTGTCCAATGTGTTCGGGTG
>JAEZWY010000129.1 GCA_023442905.1 Bacillota bacterium
ATAGTGCACAATTGCTGACATTTATCTTCATGATTGGCTTTTTAATTATCATTGCTGCAGTGGTGATTGGTATCTTTATTTACGTCTTAACCATTCAAAAAATTGATGTATTCGGCGTGATGAAAGCCCAAGGTATTTCAACAGGCACAATTGGTCGTTCTGTGGTTGTACAAACCTTTATCCTTACATTAATAGGTCTAGTATTAGGCGTTGCGGTGACCGTTTTGAGCATTTATTTCCTACCAGCTCAGGTGCCAACCCAAATCAATTGGCTATTCTTTATAGCAGTTGGCGGTTTGATTTTACTTTGTTCATTAATTGGTGCCTTATTCTCAGTGAAAACAATAGTGAACGTCGATCCAGCAAGAGCAATCGCCTAGGAGGTCATTATGAGTGTATTAACAATTGAAAATGTACAGAAAAAATTTAAAGATGGGGATACGGAAATTGTGGCCCTTGAAGAAACGTCATTTACAGCAGAGAAAGGTGAATTTATTGCTATTATCGGGCCATCCGGTTCAGGAAAAAGTACCTTTTTAAGTATTGCTGCCGGCTTACAGGAACCGACACAAGGTAGGGTAATGATTAATGACAAACCTTTTAGTGAAAAGAAAGAAAAAGAGCGGGCGCGCATTCGTTTTGATGAAGTAGGATTTATCTTACAAGCGTCAAACCTTATTCCATTCTTGAAAGTATCTGATCAATTGAAATTAGTCGATAAACTATCTAAAAAAGAGAAAAGCCAATTAGATTTATTAGAACTACTAGGTATTGAAAAATTAAAAAATAAATTTCCAGAGCAAATATCTGGGGGGGAAAAGCAGCGTGTAGCAATTGCGCGCGCCTTATATAATAATCCTTCAATTATATTTGCCGACGAACCAACAGCAAGCCTAGACTCTAAACGTGCAATGGATGTGGTGGATGTCTTGGCCAAAATGACCAAACAACAAAATAAAACAACTATCATGGTTACACACGATCTTCGTTTAATAGACCAATGTGATAAAGTCTACGAAATGAATGATGGGGTCTTAACCTTAAGAGAAAATATTGATACGACTAAGGATGCACAGATGGTTTAAAATGAAAGCATGATTAGATAGATGAAGTGTAAGAGAATAGATCAAGCCTAATAAGTAGTGGTAAATGCAATTTACCTAGTCCTTTTTTATCCTCCTATCTCTTATCTTTAGCTGACTTATAGTAATCTATTAGAAAAGGAGACAAACAACTTGTGTTTGCGCTCCTTTTTTAATGGCTCTTCGTCAAATCGGACTGATGAGAATAATTTCGGCTCTACAATATTTAGGACTGATGATTAAAATTACTTTATGTGGATACCTTACAAATTAAAGAGATAATATTCAAGTGTTATGAAAAAATCCCTAGTTTACTTATATTATTCAGTAAACTAAGGATTTCTTTGTCATATAAATATGCTATTAAAGTATTAGAATGATGCTTTTTTTACACTAGGGATTTTTCCTTGGTGAGCTAATTCTCTAAAGCGAATCCGACTTACGCCAAATTTACGCATAAAGCCATGTGGGCGACCATCAATTCTGTCTCGATTGTGTATACGGGTAGGTGAGGCATTACGTGGTAATTTGCTTAAACCTTCATAATCACCTACTGCTTTTAACGCTTCACGTTTTTCTCTATATTTTTCTACGGTTGCTAGTTGTTTTTGTGCTTTCGTAATCTTTGATTTCTTAGCCATAAATAAATCCTTTCTGTATCATGTGTTGACAAATATTGTAAAAATAGTTAATATGAAATCCTAATATGTAAATCGTAATCATTACGATTTTAACTACTTACTATTAAAAAGTCAAGGAGGAAGGAAGTATCATGGCAGAAAAAATGGATTTAGCAAGCGCTCGTCGTCGAATGAAAAGCCCAAACCGTAAAACACGCCAACGGGCACAAAAAGTGATTAAGGCTTTAAAGAAATAAAAAATAGCGAAAGAGTTGATTGGTGTGAAAATCTAATCAACTCTTTCGCTTTTATCATACAATTTATTCTTCTAGTTTCATTTGTTTCTTAAATTCTTGATAACGTATGTGGGCAATAACCGTTTCTAATGACTGGAAATTATATTGGTAGGACTCACTTGTAATGGTATAAATTTCCTTACCTGGGATAGGTGGTATAGAGAATGAGCTACAGATAATATCATAAGGACTTTCTGCAAGTAATTTTTCAGAGATATCGTAATGGTCCCAAGTCGAAACATTTACTCTTGAACCAAAAACAGTTTTGATGTTATCGGCAGCTTGCTTAGAACCTTCCCAGGTGATTTCACCTAATACTACGATATTTACTGGAGGTACTTTATTGGCTAAGTTAATAAATAAATCTTCCCAATAATTTAGTACAGAATAGACAATCGCGTAAAGGAGATTTGGATTGTAGTCGTCTCCTAAAATCAATTTACAATAGCCACGCATGCCCTCAAATACAGCATCATAGAATGCAGGATAGTAATTGTAATTACGAATTTTTTGATAATATTCCCAGTATAAATTTCGTAAAATGAATGGCTGAACGGTTACTTGATTTTCAATTAAGACAATATTATATAATTCCAACAATAATGCTTCGCGATTAGGTAAGGGAATCTTAAACTGTTCAATCAAACTATCAAGAGTATCTTCAAGATAAGTTAAAATTTCCTGTATGTGTGGATCAGAGTCTCTAAGTGCTTCTATTTCTGCAAAATCATACTTAAAATCTTGTTTAATATATAAACCTAAAATTTGTTCAATATATTCTTCATCTAAGTTTAAATCAAATTTTTTATTCAATTCGTCTAAATCAAAATCGTACATATCTACCGCTTCGGCTAAAGAGGCTTGTAATCGTGTAATTGTTAAATTATGTTTATGACCGTATTGATAACGAATTTCATTTACAATTACACTGATAGATAGGCTATGTAAACTATAAACATCTAATTTATACGGTGTATAAGAAACCATATGCATAACTAATTCTTGATAAAAGGTGCGATCATGATCAGGAAATGGCCAGTGTAAGATATCAGAGGATTCTATAAAGAAGCGTTGCATAAATACGCGTATGTTCAGTTCATCCCCAGTAAATTGATAAGGGTATGAGTCGATTGAAAAGCCATAATTCTTAGTGAGCACTTCATTAATTCTTAAAATAGATCGATAGGTCGTCGATTCAGATACATAAAGGAAGTTTGAGAGTTCATTTAGAGTCGCTTTATCGTGAAAGAAAATATAACGAATAATAGCAAAATATACATTTGATTCATAGATTTTATAATAAATTCTGTCAATCGAAGCGTTGTTTTTGTATTTAATACCATATAAATCGTCTACTTTAAAAATATCTATGAAGTCATAATTAGCATTAATATTACGAATGGTCTCCATTACCATACGGTTATTAATATTAGCGTAAGACGCAATATTTTTCACTTGTTGTGGCGTACCAATATGAGTCAAAAATTCTAACACATCAATTTCTCGTCTTTGTTTATCTGTCAATAGTTTTCGCATATGTACAACTTCTAAATTAGAATTAGAAAACTCCTTTCTGCAAATATAACACCTTTATATAATATAATGAATTGTGGTTAAAGGCTAGTTTCTCACTTTAAAAATTGCAATATTAATAAAAATAAATTTTAATAGCAAAAATAAGTAATGTTAGGAAACAAATATTGTATTTTGAAATTTGATTGTATAAATATACACTAGCTTAATTTTCACTCAATTTCGTTTTTATATAATTAATCTGATTTTAAATAATATGGTTATTCGGGCTCTCATACCCGCTAATGAAATTCAAAAATTTGCTATAATAAAGCTATGAACTTTAAAGGAGCCATCTCATGTTATACAAATATACTTACCCCTCCAAATTAGGGAAAATTACACTACTAGCCAACGACCATGGATTATTAGGTGCATGGTTTGAGGGTCAAACCAATTTTGGTGGTCTATTTGATCTCGAAAGAGCGACTGATCAACAATCAATGATAATTGATAAAGTTGTTAAATGGTTAGATGCATACTTTGCCAAGCAACCACTTGAAACAATCGATTTTCAATTAATGCCTCAAGGGACGGCCTTCCAGCAGGATGTTTGGTTGGAATTACAAAAAATTCCCTATGGACAAACTATTTCTTTAGAGGAACTAGAAAAAAGAATTTCAGCTCGTCAAACAAAAGGTGGTGGAGCAGTAAATGCTTTAATTGGCGCAATAAGGAGCAATCCAATAGCTATTATAATTCCAAGTCATCGTGTACTAATTTCTGGAATCGAATCTCCAATTAAAGAAGCTCTCTTAACAAATGAACTGTAATCTAAAAGAGAAGCATGTAAACCGACCAAATTGCTACCAATATTAATGCTTTAGTCAAAAGTATTGGAAAGTATTTATAAGGGTTGGTTGATATGCTTTTTATTTCTATATGACGTTTTAAGATATATCTAGTCTCAAAATAAGGATATTCTTTTTGAAAAAGATTAGCTACCATTCTATCTACAAGGATTAAATTTATATTAGTAGAAAACTATAATATGATATGATTATAAAAAGTTGTTGGCATATTCTAGAGGAGATAGAGGTATCGAAAATGAAGAATGAGCATGAAAATAATTCAGATATGAAACGAAACAGAATATTTTTAATTGTTGGAGTCATTGTGATAATGATATTATTACTCGTATTTTCTTGGCAAAGTAGAGATACAAATAATGATTCAGATAATCAAAATAATGCTAATGAATCATCCAGCTTAGAAGAATCAACAAATGAATCAGCTAGTACGTCAGAAGAGGTTGATACAAATGAACTTACAGGAACAGGCGAAGATGTCACATCACCATTGTTAATAGACAACTTTATGGGCACCTTTGAAGGATTTCCTGTAGGTGAAATAGCAAATGATGATATGGGTGGCTCAAGTAAAGAAGAATGGGTTGAAGTATTTGGAGAGCCATCACGTGCAGCTTATAATGAGGACAATCAAGAAGTCGTTGTTTATACATGGACAAATCCCGTTCAAGAAGCAGAAAATTCAGTCTTAACGGTGAGATTTATTGATGATATGGCGGTTTCAAAAAGTGTTATTGGCTTGTCTTCAGAAGGGACAGATATTGCGAATACCAGCGTCTTTGAAAGAATTTCTTTAGAAGGTAATTATAATTATAGACTGTCTAAACAGGACTTAGGCCAGCCAGATGGTATTACAGAAAGTAAAACTGATGGGAAAAATATTCGTACCGTATCATGGATTGCGAAATCAGGGGACGGTCAAGGAGCAAACATGACTATTATTTTTGAAGATGGTATAGCTGTTGAAAAATCTGATAGCGGCTTAATGTAAAACCGACATTTTGACTCGATATCTTTAATGATAACGTATTGCATGTTAATATATTTAAGATAAATAAATACTATTTAAATAGTAATACATGAAATAATGTACACCTAGGAGGAAGTAATGTCTGAGTTAAAAGAAGCTTTTATAAAAACATATGGGCAAGTTAAAGATTTACAGGCAGTGAAATCGCCATTAAGAATCTGCCCTATTGGTGCCCATTCAGATTATCAAAGTGGACGTGTAACAGGGATGACACTAAATGCTGCGGTTGATATGGTTTATTCTCCCAGAGAAGATAATTTTGTACAAATTCAAAGTAAAGATTTTCCTAATAATGAACTTTTTTCGTATGGACATGATTTAGAATATATTCCAGGATTCTGGGGATCATATATTCGTGGTGCCGTGAAAGCTTTACAACAGGATTATGTATTAAAAGTAGGGTTAAATGCGGTTGTTTCAGGAAAGCTACCGATTGGCGGATTATCTTCATCTGCAGCTGTAACAACGGCCTATTTAATGGCTTTGTGTGATGTGAATAATATTGAAGTTTCCAAGATGGATATTATTATGTATAGCCACTGGGTTGAAACTGAGTTTATCGGACTTAAAAACGGTATTTTAGACCAGTCTGCTAACGTATTAAGTATGGATAATCAATTGATGGTAATGGACTGTGCAACGAACGAATACGAGATGATTATTAAGGGTGAAGCCTTTAATGATTTTGAAGTAATTGTAGTGTATTCGGGTATATCTAAATCTCTTATTGGGACAGACTTTAATAATCGAGTGGATGAATCACGTGTTGCAGGGTGGTTACTACTTGAACTAGCAGGATTACCCTTACCGACATTAGAAGATGTCAAATTACGTGATGTACCGATTGAAGTTTATGAAAAATATAAAGACCAACTGCCAGAGCGGTTCCGCAAACGGGCAGCACATTTCTATACAGAACAAGCACGTGTACTTAAAGGTGCTAAAGCTTGGGAAAAAGGGGATATTAAGGAATTTGGCCAATTGATGTTTGAATCTGGTCATTCTTCATTCTACCAACAAGAAACAGGTATTGCAGAAATGAAAACAATATATGATATTTTGAAAGATGCAGACGGTGTATACGGTGCCCGTCCAAGTGGTGCAGGTTTCCGCGGAGCTGTAATAGGCCTTATTGATCCTGCGTACAAAGAAAGTATCAAAGCGCAAATTGATGCGGTGTATCCTGTAAAATATCCCGAAATTAAAGATAAATATGAAGTGAATTTCTGTAAGACAGATGATGGGGCACGGTTTATTGATGTGGAGGCGTTATAAAGGATGAAGGCAATATTATTAGGTGCTGGGTATGCAACACGTTTATACCCATTAACAAAGGATAAAGCCAAGCCACTTTTAGAAGTAGCAGGTAAGACAATTACTGACCATATCGTGGAGAAAATTGTACAAGTTCCTGAAGTGGATGAAATTATTATCGTAACAAATGATAAATTTGCTCATCAATTTGAGGAGTGGGTTGACCAAGCGAACTATGATATGCAGTTTACAGTGGTTAACGATGGTACCTTAACAAATGAAACACGGTTAGGTGCTATTGGCGATATTCAATTTGTAATTGATCAACTAAATATTCAAGATGATTTACTCATATTAGCAGGAGACAATCTATTTGAATTTTCACTAGCAGACTTTGTTAGCTTTGCGAAAGAACATGATTCAGATGCCTTAGCGATGTATTATGAAGCAAATTTAGACCAATTAAAACGTAATGGTACTGCCACGTTTGATGAAAACCAAACAGTAATAGACTTTATTGAAAAACCAGAGAACCCAACATACCATCATTGTGTGCCTACTTTTTATGTATTAAAAGATACTACATTACCTTTGATTCAACAATACCTGAATGAAGGAAATAATCCGGATGCACCCGGAAACTTTATTCCCTATCTAATCCAACAAAATGATGTGAAAGCATTTGTTTTTGAAGGAAAACGCTATGATATAGGTACGATTGATAGTTATCATAAAGTGCAAGAGATTTTTTCAAATCATAATTAAATATAACAAGATATATATGCTTAGCCCATTTCGCTTAAGAAGTTAAAAAGGGTTAAGCTTTTTATATATAAAGTAATGAACTCACTTGAGTTTTTCGTTATACTTAATAAAAGAAAAAAAGTTGGGGGATTTATGAAACACGCATTTTTGATTATGGCACATGAGAATACCGAGACTTTTCAAACCTTGTTAAGACAGCTTGATCATGAAAAAGTAGATATTTTTATTCATATGGATAGTAAAAATAAAGATTATAGTGTCGAACCGTTAAACGCATTGGTTAAGCATGCTCAGATTTTTCATACACAACGTTTAGACGTCTCTTGGGGCGGTTTTTCACAAATCGTTGCAGAATTATCTCTTTTAAAACTAGCGACAAGTAAGAAGCGTTATGATTACTATCACTTGCTATCAGGTCAGGATTTGCTCATATCTTCAATAGAAGATCTTTTTAAATTTTTTAAAGATAATCAGGGGACGGAATTCGTTAACTTTGAATCGGAATCTTTTAAATATAGAGATAGAGTGAAATATTATTCCATGCAAGATTATATTGGTCGTAATAAGTATTTAACACCCTTAAAACTTTTAAACAAGTTTTCAATTGCTATACAACAAATATTGAAAATTGAACGCAATGCAGACATTGCTTTTCAAAAGGGTGATAATTGGTTTTCAATTACGGATAATCTAGCTAGGTATGTCATTGCTAAGGAAGATTGGATTTTCTCAACATTCAAAAATACTGAAATGTCGGATGAGATATTTTTACAAACTATTGTGCATAATTCGCCGTACAAAAATAACTTGTATTTAGAGAAATATGACAACAATCATCAAAATATTTTACGTGAAATTGATTGGAATAGGGGGATTCCTTATACCTATCAGAGTAATGATTTTGAAGAACTTAAGGCATCAACTAATTTGTTTGCTAGGAAATTTAATGAGAATGTTGATGATAAGATTATTAAAGCAATTTACGCTTATTACCAATAATGATGAAAAAATAAACTTTTTAGCATTTTGAGAACAAATCATTTAGAACCTTTGGTATGATTAATAAGGTAATTGAAAGAGTTTTTCAAATTAATAATAATTTATAACGTTTAAGGGAGCATAATCATGTATAAACATGTAAAATTCATTTCTGATTTCATATTGTCTTTGTTTGGGTTAATCATATTAATACCAATTTTTCTAATTATTGCGATCTGGATAAAATTAGACTCACCAGGTCCAGTTTTCTTTAAACAAAAACGTATCGGGAAAAATAAAGAACATTTTGAAATATATAAATTCAGATCAATGCGTACAGATACGCCGGCGGATATGCCAACGCATTTATTAAATGATCCTACTGCGTTTATTACAAAATCAGGTCATTTTTTAAGAAAAACAAGTCTGGATGAGTTACCTCAAATCATTAATATCGTAAAAGGTGAAATGGCTATAATTGGACCGCGACCAGCACTATGGAATCAATATGATCTAATTGCAGAACGTGATAAGTATGGCGTAAATGATGTTCGACCAGGTTTGACAGGTTGGGCACAGATAAATGGACGTGATGAATTAGAAATTCCAATCAAGGCTAAACTTGATGGTGATTATGTTCAAAATATCAGCTTATGGTTTGATATCAAATGTTTCTTTGGGACAATTTTGAGCGTTTTGAAATCTGATGGTGTTGTAGAAGGTGGTACTGGAGTAATTGCCCAGGCAAAGCGTGAAGTAGAAGAGGAAAATGAATGAAACGAGTCTTAATTACAGGGAGAAATTCATATATTGGCAATGCCGTTGAAGAGTGGCTCATACAGTGGCCACAAGAATACAGTGTAGACAAAATTTCTGTCCGTGACGGATCTTGGCGTACATTAAATTGGCAAAACTATGATGTATTGATCCATGTAGCGGGAATAGCGCATAATTCCTCTGATGCGAGTCTAGAAGATGAATACTATCGTGTAAATCGTGATTTAACCGTAGAAATTGCTAAAAAAGCAAAAGTTGATAATGTAAAACATTTCGTGAATATGTCAAGTATTATCGTTTTTGGTACAAAACAAGAGGAAATTACACCACTTACAAATCCACACCCGGATAATTTTTACGGTGATAGTAAGTTACAGGCGGAAGTAGAATTAAATAAATTAGCTGACCCAAACTTTAAAATAGTGCACGTTAGACCACCAATGGTATATGGGAAAAACTCTAAAGGAAATTTCCCTTTATTAGCTAAAATTTCAGTAAAAACCCCTATCTTTCCTATGTACAAAAATAAAAGATCGATGGTTTATATCAAAAACTTGACGGAATTACTTAGATTAGTAATCGACAATGAACTAGATGGTTACTTACATCCACAGAATCCAGAGCATGTACAGACTTCTGATTTAGTAAAATATATCGCGAAGGCAAATAATCATAAGTTATTTGAAACGAGCTTTTTTAATTTTATGATTAAACCTCTTAGCAAAGTAGGTATTGTGAATAAGGTTTTTGGGAACTTGTATTACAGCTATGATATGCGAGATGGTAATATAGATTATCAAAAATATACATTAGATGAATCAATTCAGGATATTTATCGGTAATTAATAAAAAGAACTGTAGGAACGAGGAAGTTTAATGCATAAGTTAGATGAAAATATTAGGTTGAAATACGAACATTGGATGGGATTCAATGCAAATGTAAAATCTGAATTATCAGGATTAGCAAATTTCCCAAATGAAATAAATGACCGTTTTTATAAGGATGTTACTTTTGGAACAGGTGGTATGCGTGGTTTGATGGGCGCTGGAACCAACCGTATTAATGAGTTTACCATTCGTAGGGCAACGTATGCACTGGGCCAAGTTTTGTTGGAGAAAAAAGAGAAGCCTACTGTGGTGATTGCTTATGATACAAGAAATAACTCTAAAGAATTCGCTCAAACTGCGGCGGATATACTATCTTCACTAAATATTTCTACTAAGTTGTTTCAAGAAGCAATGCCAACACCAGTGCTATCATTCGCTGTTAGACATTTCCATGCGGATGCAGGAATCGTCATTACGGCGAGCCATAATCCGAAAGCCTATAACGGGTTTAAAGTATATAATCATATGGGTGGACAAATTGTCCCTAGTGAAGCAAATGAGATTATTGCCGTTCTATCCAAACTAGATGGATTTGAAGAAGTTCGGTCAGTTAAAATTAAAAGTCATTATATCGAATATATTGATACTCAATTTATAGATACTTTCATAGATGCTATTGATTTACCGACCCCAGCAGAACATTCAAATCTACGGGTAACCTATTCACCACTTCACGGTGCGGGCTATAAACCAATTGTACAAGCATTAAGTGATTATCAATTAAATATTGTAGACACACAAGCTGAACCAGACGGTGACTTCCCTACTGTTATATCACCAAATCCAGAAGATAAGGCTGCTATGGAGATGGCAATAGAAGCAGCAAGAAAAATAGATGCCCATCTAGCAATTGCGACAGATCCAGATTGTGATAGGATTGGTGTCGCCGTAAAACATGGCCAAGAGTATATTCGTCTATCAGGAAATCAAATCGGGGCTTTATTTGCTGATTACTTAACTAATCAAGGTGAGTTATCTGAAGGGGTTATCATCAAAACAATCGTGACCAATGAGTTTGGAGCAAATATCGCAAAAGTACGAGGTCTCAAAGTGCTTGAGACATTAACAGGCTTTAAGTATATTGGGGAATTAATGAATCAATTTGAACAAGATAATCAATTAGATAATTATATTCTTGGATATGAAGAAAGTTATGGTTACCTTGCAGGAACGCATGCTAGAGATAAAGATGGTGTCTCTTCAGCGATGTTATTAGCGTTAATAGCAAGTGAATTATTGAATCAAAATAAAACCTTAATTGATCGATTGAATGAATTATACATAGAATTTGGTTATTATTTAGATGATCTAGATGCACTTACTTTTGAAGGGCAAGAAGGTGTCGAAAGAATTCAAAAGATAATGGATCAAGCTAGGTCATTAGGAAAAGATTTAGTGAACGCTTGTACTCTTGTAGAGGACTATGCTGATGGTATTAATCAATTGCCTAAAGAAAATGTACTAAAATTTATTCTAGAGGATGGATCATGGTTTGCAATCAGGCCTTCAGGTACAGAGCCAAAAATAAAAATCTATTATTCTATAAAAAATGAAGATGTACAAAGTGCACAAAATCAGTTACAACAATTGAAAGTAACATTACAAGAACAATTATCAATTCAATTATTAGAAAGCTAGGGTAGATGTGAATGAAACTTATTATGTTATCAGGGGGATCGGGGACTAGATTGTGGCCATTGTCCAATGACATCCGCTCAAAGCAATTTTTAAAGCTATTAAAAGATCCTAATGGACAAGCTGAATCAATGGTACAACGAGTTTATCGACAAGTAAGAGAAAGTGGTATTGATTCAGATATCGTGATTGCAACATCACAAAAGCAAGTAGATTCAGTGAAGAGTCATTTAGGTGATTCAGTTGATATTGTTGTTGAACCAGAACGTCGGGATACTTTCCCAGCTATCGCATTAGCAACAGCATACTTGTACTATGAAGGCAATTCGGAACTGGATGAAACTGTATCAATTATGCCAGTTGATCCTTATACAAGTCTGGACTACTTTAAACAATTAAGTGCATTGAACAAGAAGATGCAAGAAAATGATGAATATAATCTAGGATTATTAGGTATACATCCTACTTATCCATCATCCAAATATGGCTATATATTAAATGATAATGGTGCAGTATCAGGTTTTATGGAGAAACCTGAAGAAGATGTAGCAGTACGATTGATTGAAAAGGGCGCAGTGTGGAATGCCGGCGTATTTGTGTTTAAAATCGGCTATATGTTGGAGAAACTCTCTGAACTCATCGACTATTCATCATATGAAGATGTCTTAAGTCAGTATCATAAATTACCTAAAAATAGTTTTGACTATGAAGTAAGTGAGAAAGAAAGTCGTATTACAATGCTGTCATATGACGGTGATTGGAAAGATCTAGGTACCTGGAAAACGCTAACTGAAGAAATGGAAACAAGTACTTTAGGGTCAGTTGTTTTTTCTGATAGTGTTGAAGATACACACGTAATTAATGAACTTGACATACCAGTAATTGCTATTGGTACAAATAACTTATTAATTGCGGCTAGTCCGGATGGTATTTTAGTATCCGATAAAGTTGAAAGCGCACAGTTAAAAAAATACGTTGAAAAAGTAGATAGTTATCCAAAATTTGAGGAAACATCTTGGGGTAGTAAAAAAGTTATTGATTTTAATAAAAATGAAGATGGCAGTCATACGCTAACCACTAGTATTTATGTGAAAGCCGGTAAAGTACACCAATATAAAACGGAAAATAATACCTATAATATTACCATTATTGATGGGCAGGTCGAATTCATCAATATAGATACGCAAGAAACAGACATGTTATTTGTTGGCGATGCGGTAAAAATGGTTCATGAGGGGCATTATGAACTCCGTGCATTAACACCAGTAAAATATATTGAGAATGCATATAAGCCAGTTTAATTAGTTGAAAATTTGGATTATGGAAGGTAAATAAATGAATAATAAAAAAGCGGGAAATCAGCTGATTTTAATGGTAGTCATTACTATTTTAACCCAGGGGTTCCTTTTAATAAAAAATAGTTTGTTAGCATCGAACTTCGGTGTAGGTGTTGAAATAGATGCGTTTAACTTTGTGACCAATCTATCTAATTTTATTTTTAGTTTTATAGGTGCGGGAATAGGTACTGTTTTAATCCCGTTTATGCGAGAAAAAAAAGATAGACGGTCAGTGAATATATTTATAACGGCTATTTATTTATTGGGTATTATCCTAGCTATTGCTATCTTCCTTTTTAGAGGTCAAATTATCCAAATTTTAGGGGGTAATGTAGGACAAGACTTTGTACGAATTGCTTCTAATCTGTTGATTTTTGCAATTAGTGTGGCCTTTTTCAATTCGATTAACACTTTAATAACGGGAATTCTTGAGTTTTACAATACTTATCTAAAACAAAAGACAACTATGTTGGTTTTAACAGTATTGGGTGTGGGATACCTATTCCTCCACAGAAGTTTTTCAATCACTGAATATTCAGCAATATTAGCAACTATTGCGATTTTAACAACTGTTGTAAATGCATTCTTTACTCGAAATATCGACTTCAAGTATAGGCCAAATCTAGATGTAAAAGATCAGACATTTAAAGAAATGTTACAGTTGATGGGACCTGCAGTATTAAGTACAGGAGTCTATCAATTATCGGTACTAATAGACACACTAATTGCTGCCCGGTTGCCAGAGGGAAGTATATCTGTGCTGAACTATTCAAATACAATTGTAGCCATGTTTAACATGTTAATCTTAACGAACTTGTCTACCTATTTTTATCCTAAGTTAATTCAAAAAGATTCGGAGCAAGAGCGTCAAGATAGTTTGGTTGATTATGTCTTGGTTGTTAGCGGAATTCTGAGTTTCTTTGTAGTTGCTTTCGTATTAGTAGGGAGTGAAGGCATTTCAATCCTTTACCAACGGGGAGAATTTAGTACAGATGATACTCAAGTTGTTTTCTTAGCTTCATTACTTTATTTACTTCAATTACCAGCTAATGGTATTAGAGAATTAATGTATAAGTATTTTTACGCACAACGAAATACCTATTTTCCATTTGTAAATAGTATTATGGTTAGTTTAATGAACTTTATCTTTTCGATTATTCTAGTGCAGTTCTTCGGAGTATACGGTGTAATTGCAGGTACTGTTTTGGCGGGATATTTTAGTTTAGCAAATATCACAAGAGGATTTGCCAAAAAGTACTCGGTAATGGTGTCTGGCCGAATGGTCATGATTGAACTTGGAAAGATAGTGCTTACTTCACTATTGACAGTAGCCATCGCTTTAATTGTAAAGTCGTTATTACCATTGATGAATGTATTTGTAAGTGTTGTTTTTTATGGGATTTTGACGCTTATCCTTTACCTATTGTTATTAAAAATATTTAGAAGTGCAATTTATAAAGTAAGAATTTAGTATTACATTAGTCGTGAATAATTGGGTGATAAAAATGAAAAAAGCTTTAATATATACTTCAGTTGCTTCTATGGTAGAGCAATTTATGCAGGACAATATTCGTCTATTAAAAGACTTAGGCTATCAAGTTGAAGTTGCTTGTAATTTTGAAGAGGGTAATACCATAGATGAACAAAAAATAGCGAGCTTTAAGGAACGCTTGACCACTGTTGGGGTAGTTTATCATCAATTACCAATACCAAGAGATATAAAGTCGATTGGGAAAATGAAAAAATCGTATACATTATCCAAAAGATTATTTAAAGAAAATTACTATGATCTTATTCATTTTCATTCGCCTATCGGTGCTGCAATTGGTCGATTAGCTGCCAGGCAAACGAGAAAATTAGGTACCAAAGTGATTTATACAGCTCATGGTTTTCATTTCTACTCTGGGGCACCAATCTTTAATTGGACAATTTATTATCCGTTGGAGTTTTTCATGTCAATGTACACAGATACGCTCATTACTATTAATAAAGAAGATTATCAACGAGCACAAAAATTACGTACAAAGGATATAAAATATACAGCTGGCGTGGGGATTGATACAGAAAAATTAGGGCAAAGTAGATCGATAGATCCTCACCAAAAGAGAAAAGAATTGAATGTTTTAAATTCAGACGTGTTATTGCTCTCTGTAGGGGAATTAAACCCTAACAAAAATCATCAAGAAATAATTAGACAACTGCCAAAAATAGAGGCATCATTCAAATATCTAATTTGTGGTCAAGGATATTTAGAGGAAGAATTAAAACTTCTTTGTAATGAATTAGATATTTCCGATAAAGTACAATTTTTAGGTTATAGAAAAGATGTACCTGAAATTATGCAAATTTCAGATGTATTTTTATTCCCGTCTAAACGGGAAGGATTGTCTGTAGCTTTAATGGAGGCAATGGCCACAGGTCTTCCATGTATCGTTAGCGAAATTCGAGGAAACACCGACTTAATTGATCAAAATAAAGGCGGATTCATCTTTAAACATGGTGATGCTTCCTTTATTCTAAATAGTATCAATAAATTGGTGACTAATCAGCAACTACGTCGACAAATGCGTCAATATAACCTCCAAAAGATTAAATCATTTGATAAAGATGAAGTGAATATAGTGATGAAGGAAATTTATACAATTTAAGAGTGAGAAGGATAAATATGAAAGATGTTTGTTTAGTAAACTATACAGGTTCAAAAGGTGGAGGTGCTCAGTATACATTTGAGCTAACTGCCGCATTACTAGAAAAAGGTATTCCGATGGTAGCGGTAATCGCTAGTCACAATGAGAATCTGGATGCCTGGCGCCAGCTTAAACTAGAAAAATTAGTCGTCATTGATACCTATAAGACACCTAAGGAACTCATTATGAATAGTTTGCAATGGGGTAAAGTCAAGAAACAAATTAAAATGGCATTGGGAGAGTATCATATTAAAAATATCATTTCGCCCATGATAACTTTTTGGACTAGACGAATAAATCAAATTTTCCCAAAGGCCAATAGTATTGTCGTTTTACATGATGCTATTGCGCACAGCAGTGATAAAAATAAAAAAATTATCCAATTATTTGGGGAAACTGATATTTTAAAAAGGGCTGATTACGTAGTCGTTTTGAGTCAAATTTATACAGATTTAGTAAAGAACAAGTATCATAAAAAAAATGATCAAGTAGTACAAATTCCTTTGGGCACAACCAATCTGTATAAAAATATAGAAAATAAAATCCAAACGCCCGAATACGATACAAGCAAAATTAATTTTTTGTTTTTCGGTACAATTTCCCATTACAAGGGGATTGGTGTGTTAGCTGACGCATACAAAGAAGTTTCGCAACAAGCTGATAATGTGACCTTAACCATTGCTGGGTCAGGTGATTTTAGCAAGTATGAAAGTGCCTTTGAAGGACTACCTAATGTTTCTGTATATAATAAATGGATACTGGATGAAGAAGTAGAGAGCTTCTTTAATGATGATTCTGTAGTAGCCGTATTGCCATATCTAGATGCTTCACAATCAGGGGTTATTCCATTGGCTGTTTCTTACGGTGTTCCAGTGATTGCAACTGAAACAGGCGGTATTGTTGAACAGTTAACGACCTATGAGACAGGTTTGATGGTTCCGTCTAATGATGCGGATGCACTTGCACAGCAAATGTTGGCCTTTGCTAACGAACCACAGCTACTAATAGAACAGAAAGAGCTTGCTTTAGAAAATAAGGATAAGTTTTCTTGGACTGAAATCGCTGATAAATTCATCTATCTATTGAAATAGTTGAGAAAGGAATTTTAAATGTTACCCTTAACACTATTAACTCCGGTATATAACCGAGCAACTTTTATGACTCAACTATATAACACGATGAAGCAACAAACGAATCAGAACTTTCAGTGGCTCGTGGTGGATGACGGTAGTTCGGATAATATAAAAACCACCATGGAAGCTATTATCAATCAAAATGATAGCAATATAAAAATAACATTTGTCCAAAAAACGAATGGTGGAAAACATTCGGCTTTGAACTATGCACATGAGTACATTGAAGGACAATACGTACTTGTTGTTGACAGTGATGATTTACTCTACAGTAATAGCGTGGAGAAAATCCTCACTGTTTTGTGTCATTATAAAGAGGACAAATCTATAGGGTGGATAGCTTTCTTACGTGGGACGGAAAATGGAGATTATCTAGATAATCCCTATCCTGAAACATTCAAAGAAACAACCTATGTTGATTATTTAGATATGGGTAGAGTTGGAGAATGCTGCGATGTTTATCAGACAGAAGTGTTAAAAAAATACCCTTATCCTGAAATTCCTAATGAACATTTTGTATCTGAAAGTTACTTAAATATAAGAGCTGCATTATACGGAAATTATAAAATGTTGATGGTGAACGAAGTTGTCCAAATTGGTAACTATCAAGATGAAGGCCTTACAAGTCAAGGACGATCCCTTCAATTGAAAAACCCACTGGGTAATGCGGAACTGTGGCGGCCAGTGGTACAAAAACCTTTCTCATTAAAAATGAGGGTGAAAGGAAATCTATTGTATTCAGTTTATTCACTTTTTGGGGGTAGAACTATTCAGCAAATTATCAATTCTAGTTTGAATAAATTGTTAACCGTCTTAAGTATTCCACCTGTAATTATGGTATATTTGTTCTGGAAAATTCAATATAGAAAGTTATAAGAAAGGCAACTATGAAAAAAATATTAAATGTGATTGGACGACTAAATATTGGTGGTGCAGAAATTAATGCCATGAATATTTTTCGACATATTGATCGAACAAAATATGATTATCATTTCTTAGTATTTCAAGCTGATCAACCGGATGATATGGAAAAAGAAGCTGAGGCTTTGGGCGCTACAATTAAAAAAATTCAAGAACCTAAGTTAGATTATAAAGCTTTTATGAAAGCATTTGATGCACTGTTAAAGAATGAAAAATATGATGTTATTCATGTAAATACTTTGT
>JAEZWY010000145.1 GCA_023442905.1 Bacillota bacterium
ATACGATATCGTTTCAAAATTCATCCTTGGCCCTTTCAATTTTGATCAAATGCCAGAAGGTCTACCCAATATTTTTATTGGTAGCTTAGCCTTAATCATGGCTATTCTTTATTTCTTCAATAAAAAAGTGCCTTGGCAAGAACGGTTAGCAGCTGGTAGCGTGACGACAGTGCTATTGTTATCGATGAACATTTCAGGTCTCAACTTGATTTGGCATGGCCTACAATACCCAATCTGGTATCCCTACCGGTTTTCATTCGTTTTTTCTTTCTTTTTACTATTTATTGGCTATCAGCTCTACCGACAAAAACCTATCTTATCGATAAAAAGTGCCATAGCTTTATTGATACCATTCGCCATGGCTTGCGGATATCTACTATATAAAATTCAGGAATTTGATTATCTTTCTGTGACAACTGTCATCGTATCATTCGTTTTATTCGTTGGTGTCACTGCTCTATTAATAATGGCTACCGACTTTGATCGCTTAATTTACATTTTATTATTAATGATCACTATGAGTGAGGTTTTCGCCAATTCTGTGATTACTGTTTCATCTATTTCCTACTTGAAGCAAGATGATTTCGCTGATTATATTACTGAAATCAAACCAGAAATTGCAGCCTATGCACCTGGCGAAAATGAATTCTACCGGATGACTAAAACCTTCCAACGAACCAAAAACGATGCTATGCAGTTGGGTTACTATGATTTAAATCACTTTAACTCAACGATGGAACGAAATACGACACAATTATTCAAACAATTAGGTCAACCAATGAGTGATGGTTTCACCAACTACACAACTGGTAGCTTACTCACCGATGCTTTATTTGGTGTTCAATACTACTTTGATGTTACGCCATTTGAAGACAATCAAGGCAGTCTAAAAGACCGCGTAATGTCGACCCGAGCAGATTTGAGTGCATACCCTGTGGCTGAGGTAACAGACCAATTAATCATTCATGAAAATCCTAATGCTTTATCACTAGCTTATATGGTTAATCAAGATATTCAATCTGTCGCTATTGAGGATGTCAATCCAATTTACTTACAAGATGAACTATTAAATGTTTTAACTGGAAATGGTACTACCAATGGCGTAGACTTATCACAATTTGCAATCGCCAATTTTGCCAGTGTCGACCTCTTCCATGTAGACTCTCAAGACGCTTCTGTCGTCAATACGACCTATAAAAGAGATGATACAGGAGAAGATTCATTTATCGATATTCATATTAATATCAAAACGGACCAAGCCTACTATATTACTGTCCCTTCATTCTTAAACGATGAAGAAGTCAAATACTATCTAGACGGCGAGCCTTTGGATTATGATTCTTCTTACCAATCGATTCAGTTATTTAATATCGCTAATGATGAGCAAGGGTCCGAGAAAGTCTTTACCATCCAAGTACTTGATGATGAGACGACATTAGCTGATGTAAACCTCTACACCCTAGACCAAGAAAAAGTCCAGACTATGGCAGATGATCTAAAAGAAAATCAATTGGCATTGACTGACTTCTCAAATACAGCCTTCTCGGGTACTGTAACCGTAGATGATCCGAGTGAATATTTGTTGGTTACTGTTCCCTATGCAGAAGGTTGGCATGCCAAAGTCAACGGCCAATCCGTAGAAACTATTTCATTATTAAATGGTGGCTTTATGGGTGTCCAATTTCCGGAAGCTGGAGAATATGAAGTATCCTTCTACTACATCCCACAAGGCTTCATCTTAGGACTTATCATCACGATTACAACCGGCATAGTACTAGTAGGTATTTACTACTTTTACAAAAAGAAAAATAAAACGACATAATATCAAAGCGCCTGCTAGCAAATGTTAGCAGGCACTTTTTTTGATTATCCTATATCTTTCGATACAAAAAGAGGCTAGCCTTAGCTAACCCCCTTCATTTCCAATTAAATGGTTATTTAAATTATTTTGCAGCGTCGAAACGTTTTGCAACTTCATCCCAGTTTACAATATTCCAGAATGCTGCAATATATTCTGGACGAACGTTTTTGTATTTCAAATAGTAAGCATGTTCCCAAACATCAATACCTAATAATGGTGTTTGACCATCCATTAATGGAGAATCTTGGTTTGGTGTAGAAGTGATTGCTACTTCACCGTTATCTAAAACTAGCCAAGCCCAACCAGATCCAAAACGACCTGTTGCTGCAGTCTTAAATGCTTCTTGGAAGTCTGCAAATGAACCAAATTTCGCATCGATTGCTTCTTTCAAAGCACCTGTAGGTTCACCGCCAGCATTTGCTGCGAATTGTTCCCAGAATAAAGTATGGTTAGCGTGTCCACCAACATTGTTACGAACAGCTGTTTTCTTGTCTTCAGGAACAGCGTCGAAGTTAGATAAGATTTCTTCTGCAGATTTGTCTGCTAAATCTGTACCTTCTAATGCTGCGTTTGCATTCGTTACATAAGTATTATGGTGTTTATCATGATGCAAGTGCATTGTTTCCTCGTCGAAATATGGTTCTAATGCATCATAAGCGTATGGTAATTCTGGTAATTCAAAAGCCATTTAAAATTCCTCCTATAAAACTTATCTTTATTTTCGTACTAAATTTACTATAACAAGTCACATCATAAAATTCAAAGGAATTGACTTAAAGCGCTCACTTATTTTTAAGAAAAGTTTTGTTATTTCCAATCATCCACTCATTATTTTTGAGCAATCTTTGTTATAATGAATGTTAACGCGAGAATGTTCAATCATTCTCCTAATCCACCAGCAAAGTGTGAGAATATGCGAATAGAAAAGAGCGAATATATGAAAGAAAGCAATATCCTTGTCATCTTATATGATGCCCTATTAAATTATCCAAAAATTATCCGTGTCATTTCTTATAGTTTTAAGAAGATGTTGGTGTATGCCCTATTAATTGCAGGTATCTCTGCCATCCCGAACTTTATGGATACTCTGAAAGTATTTGATTTACTTGAAACCAATGCAACATCTATCGTGAACCAAATTCCAGCATACCAAGTCTCAGATGGAAAAATAGTAGCAAATGAAAACCAAGAAGCTTTTATTTTTGAAACAGACCTTATGACATATGCTTTTGATCCTAAAAATGAAATTGCAAACCAAGACTTAACATCAGACCAAAATAATTTGATTATAGTAGAGAATAATGCAGATAATTTAACGTTATCCTTCATGGGTCAGCCGATTGCTCTTACCTATGCACAATTGGGAGATAGCGCAAATAGTGACGGCGTGAAAGGGATTATTCAATCCATGACCACCCTCACTTGGGCTTACTACCCTATTATATTTATCATTGTTACTTTGACTAGTTTCTTAAATTTAGGTCTAGCAAGTTTAATGATTGCATTAGTCATTGGTATGTTACCTGATTCAACTCGATTAAGATTAACCTTTAAAATGCGGTTATTTTTAGCACTTGCTTCACTCACTATGCCATTAATGGTCATTACTATCTTTAACCTGTTTGGCTTTTATGTGGTTTATCAATTAGAAATTATGTATGCCTTTGCATTAATTCGCTTATGGCGACTATTAAAAAAAGTACAAGTTATCAAAATGCAAAAATAACAGCGAGAAAAGAAAATAGCGACTAGAACGAAAACGTTCTAGCCGCTATTTTTTTGTTATTCAAATCTAAAAATCCACTTGGTTATCTTCTTTATTTTTACGACGTTGATCACGACGTTTTTTACGTTGGTCAGCCATACGGTTATCTTTATTATGTTTAGAAATTTGACGACTCAATTTTTTCTTGTAACCTGGTTTTACTTTACGACGCTTATTACGTTCAATCATACCCACTACAGTATGATCAACTTCTGGTGCTTTTTGTCGCGCAGCACGAGCATCGTGGTCCTTACCATCAACCAATTGATGGTCTTTAATATCTTTATTTTCAAAGATAATACCTTTATTTTCTAACCATTCGATATCTTTTAATTCATCTGGTACATAGAAAGTAATCGCAGTACCTGGTTTGCCTTGACGACCTGTACGGCCAACACGGTGGATAAAGAATTCTAATTCATTAGGGACTTCATAGTTGATGACATGAGATACACCATCAATATCAATCCCACGAGCAGCTAAATCAGTTGCTACGACATATTGGAAGTCTAAGTTTTGCACTTGTTTCATTACGCGACGACGTTCACGTGATGGTAAATCACCATGAATTTGGCCAACATTTAAGCCTTGTGCCTTCAAGTATTTATACAATTCTTGTACTGTTTCTTTTGTATTTGCAAAGATTAATGCTAAATATGGTTGACCAATTGTTAACGCATCAAATAATAAAGCTTTACGGTCACGACCTTTAACGGGTACCAAGTAATTGTCGATCGTATCTGAAATTTTATGGCGTGCTTCAATCGTTACCCATTCTGGATTGGTTAAGTATTTTCTTAAGAATGGTTTCAACTTGTCTGGAATAGTTGCTGAGAAAACATACATATTCAATGATTTTGGCATACGACCTGCGATTTGATCGACTTCATTTAAGAAACCTAAATCAAGGGTCATATCCGCTTCATCAACGACAAAATCCGTCACTTGGTGGACAGAAATCAATTGATTATTTACCAGGTCTAACAGACGTCCTGGCGTAGCCACAACGACTTGTGGTACCGCATTTTCTAAGCGATTTGCTTGTTTGATAGTATCTGTCCCACCAAAGGCACGCTCAATTCGTAAATCTTCATCCGAAAATGATAGAATTTGGCGGCCTGCTTGGTATAATTGCTCTGCTAATTCACGACTAGGAGCAGTAATCACCAATTGCGTGTGGTTTTCTGCTGTAATCTTATTTAATAAAGGTAATAAGAAGGCGTGTGTTTTCCCTGATCCTGTTTGACTTTGGGCAATAACATCTCGTCCAGATTGAATCACCGGTATAACTGTCGCTTGAATTGGAGATGGATCGCGGAAATTTAAATCTGCAAGTGCATCATTGATAAATGGTTTTAAATTAAATTGTGTAAAAGACATGGTCTCCCACCTTTCTCTGCTTGCCAACTTAGGCAAGTACGGTTCTTTTTGCTCATCCGTACTATTGTATCATTATACGAGTTAAATCTAAAATAATAGATGTATTAAAAAATACTAAGAATACTCAGTACTAAATCTTGTCTAACTGATGAAAGTTCGTATATAATTGATAATGAACTATGAAAGGATGTAGCATAATGACTAATAAACAAGTTGGTGGGCTTATCGTTATGTTTGGCGCTGCTGGAGATTTAGCACGCCGTAAACTATACCCATCTTTATTCCGCTTATATCAGCGCCAATTACTCTCTGAGAACTTCGCCTTACTAGGAAACTCTAGACGAGAATGGACCGATGATTATTTCCGTGATATCGTCTTAGATTCAATTTCTGACCAAGAAGCAGATGAAGAAACAGTCAATAACTTTATTAAGCATTTCTTCTATACTTCTCATGATGCTACAAAAGCTGGCGATTATGAGAACTTAAAAGCTGAAATGTCTAAATTAAGAAATGAATTTAGTACCGGCGAGAAAAATTTATATTACCTATCAACTTCACCAGCCCTATTCCCTGATATTACACAAGGTTTGAAGGATGCTGGAATTGTAACTGACGGTGGTACACACCGCGTTATCTTAGAAAAACCGTTCGGGACAGATCTTTCTTCCGCAAAAGAATTAAACGATGCTTTAGCGATTTCTTTCGATGAAAAAGATATCTATCGAATTGACCACTATTTAGGTAAAGAAATGGTACAAAATATTTTAGCTACCCGTTTCTTTAATCCTGCAGTTGAAGCTTTGTTGAACCAAGAATTTGTATCTAATATCCAAATTACTTTAGCAGAAGATATGCCTGTTGGTAGCCGTGGTGGTTACTACGACAAATCTGGTGCTATTCGTGATATGCTACAAAACCATATCCTTCAAGTCGCCACTTTATTAGGAATGGACCTTCCTGCATCACCAGACCAGGATGATGTTCATGCAAGTAAATTAGCCTTCTTGAAAGAAATTGACTCTTTCACAGCTGACCAAACCGCTAAGCAAATGGTGCGCGCTCAATATCTTGCAAGTGAAGATGGTGAATTTATCAACTATCTAGCGGAAAATGAAGTTGCTGAAGATTCTGTAACAGAAACTTATTTAGCCGGTTATTTCCAAGTAAATAACGACCGTTGGGGCCAAGTACCCTTCTACTTTAAAACCGGTAAAGCCTTGGATGATAAACGCACGACTGTTGAGATTGTATTAAAAGATGCAGGCGATAAAACAGATATTGACAAAGGATGTAATCCAAGTCAAAGTCGTATCACTTTTAATATCCAACCAGAAACTGGTTTGGCTTTCAATTTAAATCAAAAGCTACCTGGTGAAGAATTACTACCTACTATGGTTGCAATTAACTCAAATGTAGATGAGTTAAACGCCGCTTACGTACCAGATGCCTATGAAAAATTAATTTATGATGCCTTAATCGGTGACCAAACAAACTTCTCAACTTGGGATGAATTGGCCGAACAATGGCGTATCGTAGATTCAATCATTGAAAACTGGCAAAAGGATGGTAGCACAAGCTTACCTA
>JAEZWY010000160.1 GCA_023442905.1 Bacillota bacterium
GAAACTATAAGAAGTATAGGATAAAGAGCCTATACGATAACATACGCAGATGCAGGTACATCATTAAAATCAATGCTACAAAGATTGTCAGCACCAACTTCTAAGGCATCTGAATTAATGGCTGATTTAGGTATTAATCTATATGATGCTGATGGAAATATGAAATCTATGACTGACGTTGCTCAAGAATAACAAGATGGTTTTAATGGACTATCTCAAGAGCAACAACAACAAGCTATGGCTACTATCTTTGGTAGTGATGCTGTTCGTGCAGCTACCGTATTTATGAATGAAGGTTCTGAAGGCTTAGGCGAATATAAGAAAGCTACTGAAGACGCAACCGCAGCACAAGAAGCAGCAGATGCACAAATGAGTGAATCAGCACGTAATTGGGAAGAGTTGCAAGGTTCATTAGAAACATTATCAATTACAGTTGGCGAGAAGTTACTACCAATGTTTAATGATGGTGTTGAATATATAACTGGACTTGTTGAATCCTTTAGCGAATTATCAGAAGAGCAGCAAAATAATATCTTAAAATGGGCTGGTATTGCAGCGGCAGCTGGACCGGTACTTACAATAGCAGGCAAGGGAATATTCGTTTTTGGTAAATTAACCACTGGTGTTGGTAAGCTAGGTAAGGGCTTAATCAACTTAATGTCTAATAATGCGGGTAAAAAGGCAATGAAAGATATTGCTGACAGTGCTTTAGATGCTGGTAAAGGTCTTGATGATGTTGGTAGTAAAGCAGGAAAAGTATCTGGGTTAGGTGCAACAGCATTCAATCCTTGGGTGATTGGAGCTGGGTTAGCAGTAGCGGCAATTGGTGGAATTGGTTATGCCATTTACCATGAAGCAACAGAACCGCAACGTCGTGCTAAAGAATCAGTTGAGGAGACAGACGGCGCCTACCAAGACTGGTTTGACGGTGTTACTTCAGGAATTGATTCAGTGAAAGAAGTCGGAAACGTAGCAGTTGATGGTGCTGAAGCAAGTGCTGAAGCATATAAGCAAGCTGCTAAAGATATTCAAAAAGCAAACGCAGATATTCAGAATTCACTTGATGCAATGTTTGATGAAGGATTGATTAATAATCAACATCAGTTCTTTAAAGGGGTTATCTCCAAACAATTTACTTTAGAATTAGATGAAGTTAACCAAAAAATGAAAGAATTTGGTGCATCTGAAGAAGAAATCGCTAGGGTATCTGAAGCGTTTAATAATTATGGAACGATGCTAGGTAATGCTAGTTCGGAAGTAATGCGTGCTTTAGAAGATAGTATCAAAGTTACTCCAGAATGGGCATCTGCTCAAATCCAAGCAGTTGAAGGTGTTACTACCCAAACTATCGCTTCTTTACAGGAACGCAGACAAGCTGAATTGGATGCTTTAGAAGCACGAAAAGAAATGTATAGCCCAGAACAATACCAACAAGAAGTTGATGCGATAAACGCACGAGCTCAAAATGAAATTTATGCAATTCAGACATCTCAACAATCTATCACTGAAATTTTAACGAATGCTGCTAAGGAAAGACGAGAGCTAACAGAAGATGAAGCATTGTCGATGATCCTTAGCTTGAATAAAATTTCCGAAGCAACCGGTGAGTCATTAACTGAAAACGATGAATTGATGGCGATGTTGGGCGATAACATGGAATTGCTGACTAGTAAGACTGCTATCGAATCAATGGCTCGTATGGGCATCTTAAATGATGAAGCAATTGAGAATTTGAAGAATGCAGAAACTACTGAAGAAGCGATGAATATCGTCATCGAAGCTTTAGATAGATATGGCGCTAAAGAACTTCCACCTAAAGAAATGAAAATCGATACAGATTACTCTACCCAAAAAGTTGAAGAATTATTAACAGACTTAGGTATTTGGAATGATTTGACGACTGAAGAAAAAGAGTTGCTGTATCAAGTCCAAAACGGAGAAGATTTAGAAAAAGCTCTACAAGATTTAGGTAAGTGGAATGATTTAACAGTTGAACAGAAATCAGCAGTATTAAAAGGCGAAGTGGACCCAGAAGTCGCAAATGGAATTCAGTCTATGGGGTTATGGTCAAATCAAGAGTTCGTGGATAAGTTCGCTTCAATTGATACGAATGCTGAAGATGCAACTGATAAAATCGGTAAATTGCTTGAACAATGGGGCGTTATGTCTGCTGAAGAATATAAGAAGTTAGTAGTTGATAGCCAGGACAATGGCCAACAAGCTATTGAGACTGTACAAGAATTTATGCAATTGCCGGATGCTGAAAAAATGCTGCATGCAACTGACCGAACAGCAGATGGTGTAGCCACCGCAACTAACAATATTCTATCAGTTCCGGAAGCTAGAAATACGTTCTTTACTGCTCAAGAGAGTCTAACTCCAGTTGCTGGAAATGTGAACGCCGCAATCGGCAGTGTACCTATAGGTAAACACACGAATTTTGGTGCATCGGAGCAAGTGTCAGCAAACGCAAGTTCGGCAATTGGAGCTCACTCAAGTGTACCGACAAGTAAACAAACTAATTTTAATGCTAGTGAAGATGTTTCTAACAAAGCAAATAGTGCAATTGGTTCTCATGGAAGAGTTCCTACTGGAAAAAATACTGATTTTAAAGGTTATGATCATGTTTCTAGCGTAGCATCTTCAGCTATCACTTCAATAGCCGCAATACCGGGTTCTAAGACTGTTACTTTCTTTGCTAATTTAGCAGGGGATGCATGGAATAAAGTTACGTCTTGGTTTGGTTATGAAATGGGTACCAACTACCACCCGGGTGGTTTGGCTATGGTAAATGACCAAAAGGGTTCACGATTCCGTGAAATGATTGAGTATCCAGATGGTACGCAATATATACCTACCGGCCGAAACGTAATTATGGATTTACCTCGCGGTTCGAAAGTATTGAAAGCTTCAAGTACTGCCACAATGTTTCCTGGTTTACCACAATATGCAGATGGTGTTGGTATAACAAATGATGCTCAGTTTATTAGAGATTCCATCAGTTTAGAACGTGCTAATGTACCAACTAATGTAAATATGCCTACTATTGATTTAAAGCCGTTAGAAGCGCTTTTAGAACGAATTAACGATAGCATTCAAGAAGGTAAAGTTATTCATAATCAGTTAAAAATAGATGGTCAAGAAGTTGCAAAAAGTACATATCCATACATTGATAATTTTATGAGTAACAGCACAAAAAGAAGTAAGGTAATGAGTATTGGAGGTAAGGACTAATGGAAATCAATCAAATTAAAGTTAATGGTTTTTCAACATTAGACTTTCCTTTTGAAACTGTCGTAGTTGAAAATGGTGGTTTTACTTATGCAAGAAAGAAGAACCAGTTTGTTGAAACGGATTATCTTACAGGTTCTATCAAGACCGAAGTAGAAGCTTGGGCACCAATTGAAAAATCATATAAATTATTCTGCTATACAACTAATGTAGCACAGTTACGAGTTGTCAAAAAGTGGGCAAAAGATAACGGTATTTTAATTTCAAGTGATGAGCCAGATGTCTACTATGAAATTTTAGATGTAGTAATAGAAGATTCTAAAAGGGATGGAAAACCTTATTTTATATTGGAAATTACTTTTAAACTATCACCTTTTGGGTTTGAACTAAATCAATCAACGAGGACTTATAAAACGGGTGATAAAATAACTAATCACACCAATGCACCAATGTATCCATTGATTACAGTGTTCGGTACATCGAATACGCAAACGAGTATCAAAATTGGGAATCAAA
>JAEZWY010000010.1 GCA_023442905.1 Bacillota bacterium
GGATAGAAATACGAAATGTTCAGTCAACCCGATTATCTTACCATAATTAGCGACTTAAAGCAACAAAAATTATTTATCTAAAATCTTTTGGATCTCAGCGTAAACATTGTCAATACCGATATCACCAGGAATGCGATAAAGCTTACCTTGACCTTCATAGAAGTCTAAGATTGGTTGTTGTTGTTCTTGATTAACTTTTAATCTATTTTCAACAACTTCAGGTTTATCGTCTTCACGTTGGTAGAAATCATGGCTTCCGCAAACATCGCATACGCCGTCTACTTTTGGTTTGTTCAAAACTTTGTGGTATGTTGCGCCACAGTTACGACAAATGATTCGTCCTGATAAACGTTCTTTCAACGTTTCAGCTGGCACGTCTAAGTAGATAACTGCATCAATGTCGCGATCTAAGCGAGTCATGATACCGCCAAGTTCTTTAGCTTGCGCTTCAGTTCTTGGAAAACCGTCTAGCATAAAGCCAGCTTGTGTATCTTCTTTTTGAAGTCTTTCTTCAACAATACCATTCGTTACTTCATCAGGAACTAATGCACCTTCATCCATGAATGATTTGGCTTTTTTTCCTAATTCCGTTCCTTCAGCGATTGCTGATCTAAACATATCTCCAGTAGAAATATGTGGAAATTTGTAATCTTCAACGATTTTAGCTGCTTGAGTACCTTTACCGGCACCAGGCAAGCCCATTAAAATAATATTCATAATTGTCCTCCCCAAGCACGTTACGCATTAGTCTTATTTATCATGAATAAAGCCAACGTATTGACGTTTAATTGTACGTCCTTCAATTTGTTTCGCAGTGTCTAAAGCAACACCGACAACGATTAGTAAGCTTGTACCACCTAAAGCAATTGATTGTGGCATATCAAAGAAGTATGCCCCTAGTAAAGGTAGAACTGCTACACCCATCAAGAATAGTGAGCCAACTGCACTTAAACGATTTAACATTTTCTGTAAATATTCTTTAGTTGCTAAACCTGGACGGATACTTGGAATATAACCACCAGCTTTTTGCAAGTTTTCTGCAGCACGTTCAGGGTTAATCTGAATATGTGCATAGAAGAATGTGAACAAAATAATGACAATTGCGTAAATAGCGATACCCGCTGGTTCTTCCAAATTAAAGATTGTTGACAATACTTGATACCAAGAAACATCACTATAATCAGCGGCAAATAATCCGAGTACCGTTTGTGGCACCATGATTAATGATGACGCGAAGATAACGGGAATAACACCTGCTGAGTTAATCTTTAATGGTAAATGAGACTTTTGCGATGCCGAATTCGCACGTTTGGAATACCGTACGGGAATTTGACGTTCCGCTTGACTCATGAAAATGACGAACATAATTAATAGGATAAATACAAGAACAAATAGTCCTGCATAAATCATTTGTCGATTTAATTCACTGCTAGTAGCATCTACAATGTTATTTTGATAGTAAGACGTTAACTCTGAAGGGATTTGCGCTAGAATACCAGCGAAGATAATGATTGAAGTACCATTACCAATTCCATATTCAGTGATTTGCTCACCAATCCAGACAACAAACATAGATCCGGCAGTCATGAATAAAGCAATCAATAAGTAAGTTACAAAACCTGGATTATCAATTAATCCTAGTGATGACAATGAATTAAATCCTATTGAAATAGCTAAAGCTTGGAAAAAGCCAATTGCTACTGCAAAGTATCTAGTCCATCGATTTAACTTACGACGACCAACTTCACCCTGTTTAGACCACTCTGTAAATGAAGGTATAATCTCCATCTGCAATAGTTGAATAATAATTGATGCGGTTATATACGGTGAAACACCCAATGAAAAGATGGAGTAGCTCGAAAGTGCTCCCCCACCAAGAGTGTTTAGTAGGCTGAATAAACCAGATTCAGCTAACCCTTGAATTCCTGCAGCATTCACGCCCGGGACAGTTATGCTAGCCCCGATACGGAATACAATCAACATGATTGCTGTGAATGCTACGCGGCTTCTAATATCCTTATCCTGAAATCCATTTTTCAGTATTTGAAACATTAGATCACCTCGATTGAACCCCCAGCGGCTTCAATAGCTTCTTTAGCTGATGCTGAGAATTTAGCTGCTTTAACGGTTAGTTTGCGTTCTAATTCACCATTACCTAAAACTTTGATACCGAATTTTTCGTTTTTAACTAAGCCTGCTTCGATTAAGTCTGCAGAGCTTACAACAGCGCCATCTTCAAATACGTTTAAGTCATCAAGATTGATGATTGCATATTCTTTGCGGTTAATGTTTGTAAAACCACGTTTTGGAATACGACGGAACAATGGAGTTTGTCCACCTTCGAAACCTAAACGTACACCACCACCTGAACGTTGTTTTTGACCTTTTTGACCACGTTTTGATAGTTTACCCCAACCAGAACTTGCTCCACGACCTACACGGTGACGTGTGTGACGAGATCCTTCTGAAGGTTGTAATTCATGTAATTTCATCCTGTTAGGCACCTCCTATTCTAGATTATGCTTCTTCAACAA
>JAEZWY010000209.1 GCA_023442905.1 Bacillota bacterium
CCTTTTGGGTCGAACCATCAGCCTGTAATAGTAAGGCTTCAGTTGGGATCAAATTCATCAGGTTGGTAATTTCACGGCGCGACCGCCCTTCCGCATAATCCTCTAGGAAATGTGCACCGGCAAAAATTAATATCAATAAGGCAGCTTCATAGAATGAACCAATCAGGATGGCTCCTATAGCCGCTAACCCCATCAAGAGGTGGATATTTGGTTTGAATTTACCAGCTGACAAACTATCTTGGATGGTATCCCCAAAACCTTCCCCTAAAACATGGTAGCCAGAAAGGACAACGGCTATCACCATTAGGATATTGCCTATAAAACTTTGCCAGTTACCAATGATTATTCCAAATATAAAGGCAACAAAGCCTAGTATATAAAATTGTGTTGCCCGTTTCGTATCATGTTCACTATGGTTGTGCCCATGGTGGTCATGTCTATGTGATGCTTTATCTTTGTGGTGATGGTGGTTGTTTTCAGTCATCAGGTCCACTCCCTTTTAATCAATTCACTTACTATCTACAAGTCTATATGAATACTCATTCATATACCTCACCATCATTATACCTTAACTATATGAAAAAGCAATCATATTTCATAAAAAGATAGACTACAAGCGAATTAAAATTTGCTATAATAGCTGTTGACGAATTTTCGAGGAGGTGAAAATAAATGACATTTGAACAAATCTTACCTAAACTACGTCAAGGTGCACACATTATCCGTGATGGTTGGGGTGGCGCAGAAGAGTACGTAAAACTAGTTGACCCGAAAGAATTTGAAGGTCAAGCAATTACGCCCTACTTCCTAATTTCAGTTGCAGGCGAGGGCTTCTCAATGTTCCAACCAACTGTATGCGATATCCTTGCTGAAGACTGGTCTATTGTTGACCCTGAAACTGTTGCCAAATAAAAGAGTGATCACTATGACAAACACATATACAGATTTTCCAAAGTTACCCAATCAGTTGAATGTCGTAATTACTGGCGCTATGTCAGGTATTGGGGCTAGCCAAGTTGAGGCTTTCTTAAGTCATGGCCACCGGGTTTACACCGTGGATATTCAAACTAATGCTGATCAATTGGCGAAATGGCAAGCTATCTACCCAGAAACCTACTATTTCCAAGAATTGGACTGTAGTGATGTTTCGGCGGTTTCGTCCTTTTTCCAACATATTACTAAAGACCTATCTGGAATTGATGTCCTATGTAATACGGCGGGCAAGTTGGACGGGTATGTGGCTTTAGGGGATACGAATCCTGATTTATGGGCGGATATCCTAACGCATAATCTCCAGTCTGTTTTTAATATGACCAAGGCGGCTCTACCATACTTATTAGCCAACCCCACTTCGCGCTTGATTAATATGGCTTCGATCGCGGGCTTAACGGCTGGTGGTGGCGGGATTGCTTATACAACAGCTAAGCATGCTATCGTCGGCTTTACTAAACAGATGGCCTACGACTATGCGGGGCAAGGGTTAGTGGCGAACGCCATTGCGCCTGGTGCCATCATGACGCCAATGAACCAAGCTGATTTTGTGGGTGATAGTCCCATGGCCGACCAAGTGATGGCTCAAACACCCGCTAAACGGTGGGCAAGTCCTGATGAAGTGGCAGCCCTGACCCTATTTCTAGCTAGTGACCAGGCAGCCTACATGCAAGGGAATACTATATCTGTTGATGGCGGTTGGCTGATCCGGTAACTTTCTACATATATAAAATCACAAATCCAACATCACAAATTACACTAAAATTGCGACACTTCGGTAGAGTACTACTCACTGGTATCAGTGTCCTTTGGTCGCAATTGCACACTAGGCCCAGCCTATAAAGGAGACTTAAATGAATAACGCAAATGATACAATCACCCCTTCACGCTTTACCACTCTAGATATGACTAAGATTGCCGTCGTGGCAGCTTTATACGTGGTCATCACCCTAGTCATCGCGCCGATTTCTTACGGCCCCGTTCAATTCCGGATTTCTGAATCTCTAAACTTCCTAGCCCTTCACAATAAACGCTATATCTGGGCAGTTTCTATCGGTGTTTTCATCGCCAACTTTCTGACTTACGGCCCAATCGACATGATCGTCGGCTCTGTTTCAACCTTTATCTTTCTATACATTGGTCGCTGGTTAGGTGATTATCTTGTCAAAATGGCCAAGCAAGCTCAATTTGACTTATTGCCTGACCAATGGATTCGCTATATTACTTTGACAGTCATTTTCGCCCTATCCATGTTCACAACCACTACAACAATCGTATTAGTCGGTGCCGACGCTGCCTTCTTACCGATATATTTCTCACTAGCCCTGTCTGAATTTGCGGCCATGACCCTTGGTATGTTCATTATGTACCCATTAAGCAAACGAATCGATTTCGACCGCTAACAAGCGGATTCTTTGAATTGCCCTTTTTTGACCTTTATACTATGTAGTAGACAAATGAATATACAAATTTGATAGAGAAATGAAAGAGTCATTTGAAAGGAGCGTTTCAAACATGAGAGTACTCGTTATTGGTGCCAATGGTGGCGTATCTCGTCACTTCGCAGATTTTGTAAAAGATTCAGAAACGATAGAAGAAGTTGCGGCCATCCGTAACTTAGACCAAGCCCCCTTCTTTGAAGAACGTGGGATTGAGTCAGTTTACTTAGACTTAACCAAACACACACAAGCAGACATTGAAAAAATTCTGACCGACAATAAAATCGATTCAGTGATTTTCTCTGCCGGTGCTGGTGGATCAGGTGACGACATTGTTATGATGGTTGACCTTGATGGGGCTATTAAATCGATGCAAGCTGCTGAGGCAGTTGGTATCAAGCGTTTCGTGATCGTGTCTACATTTAGAACTGGTCGCGAGGAAATCGAGAAAGATGTCCTACGCGTTTATACCACTGCGAAAACTTACGCAGACGAATGGTTGAAATCACGCACCAACTTAGATTGGACCATTGTTCACCCAGGTATTCTACGTGATGAACCAGGTTCTGGAAAAATTACTACCGAACCCCAAGCTGAAATCATTGACGTGGCCCGTCAAAACGTAGCCCAAACCTTACTAGCAGTTCTGGAAAACGACAATACTATTGGTAAAGAATTTGAAGTGGTAGATGGCGATACAGATGTCACAACAGCCGTTCAAAATCTATAAGTATGCATAAGTAAATAAATCAGTAAATAAGTAAAAGGTGCCCGCGAACAAAGTCGCAGGCACCTTTTACTTATTTAAATTAACATCTGACGTATTTACGTTTAAAACCTATCCGGTTTCTTTCAATTTCCTTTTGAATCGACGCATAAGCATTCAAAGTTTGTGGTTTCTTGTGTTCACGCTCAATGACTAATTCACCAATTTCTTCCGCTACTGTTAGGGCTTTTTCAGATAAAGGAATATAGGATAAGCCAACCGTATAAACAAAGTTGTTCATTGAATGCTTGGTCCGTTCAGGTTGATCATGAATTGTTTCTTTAACTTGTTCCAACATAGCTGACAACTTATCTTTATCAAAATTGTCGTCTTTCAACCGACCCAACAGCCAGCAATAAGTCGACCAGCCAGCTGACATCCTCAATTCTTCGCCAGAGGCAATCCACTTGTCCGCCACTTCTTGGGCGATATCCGCTTCAGATAAGGTCACAGCAACCACCCAATCAGCCAACATAAAGCAGTAAGCTTGGTCCATCCACCGGTCATAATCCGCTTCCGTCATGGCATTAGCATCCGCAATCACACCCGCAAAGTACATAGCATCATAGTTTCCTGATGCATACAATTCTTCAGCAAGGTCTTGATTTATTTTAATCGCTTTCCGCATGGGTTTCATAGACCCAGTCGTTACTCCAAATAACGGCTCCACCGCCCCATTTGACAGGTACATTTTCTTGGTCCGTTCTTTCCCCAAAGCTTCTAGCTCCGTCATCACTTCAGCGTATTCCATATCCTCACCCTTTCTTTCAAGTCGCTATCATCATTTAGTCTTCGCCTTTTCTAGCCGTCTAAATGTTACTTCCAGTTAATTTATTGACAATGGGTTCAGCCAATTTAGCTCTAAAGGTTGAAATCATCGGTCCCGCAAAGAAACCTAAATAAACAGTCATTAAGCCAACCGGACCGCCTAATAATAAGGCCATCAGTAAACAGATAATTTCGTGGGCAAAACGGACTTGCGCATAAGAAAATTTACTTTTCTCCTCAACAGTTGGTGCAATCGCATCTAGTGGTGCTGTACCAATTCCGGCTGAAATGTATAAAGATGCACCGAATAGGAATATCGTACCTGCAATGACAGTCAATACAACCCGGATCAATAAATTCATATCACCGTCACCTAAACCTGCCTGATTAAAAAAGAAATCAAAAAATTCCACGATATAACCGACAAAGAACCAGTTAATAATAGTACCCAGGCCAAATTGACTACGGTCAACGAAGACTACAGCTAAAAATATAAATACATTAAAAATGACGACCACAGTCCCGAAACGAATGCCAGTTAAGGCCGAAATCCCCATATTCATTGCACTATATGGATCCATCCCCATATCGATAGTCCCAGATAATGAGATGCCAAATGCAATCGCCACACAGCCAATAAAGGCCACAATGGCTCGGATCAGTAAATCTTTATTCAAATAATCTTTCATATAATAATCTCCTTTTTAATGCTACTAAACTTGCATAAACGCGTCTAATTCTTCAAACGTAATTGGGTCGATGTGGCCATGCAAGTAGAAATCAGCGTCCAGTTGACTCAAAGTCTGACGTAGGACAGCCATTTTCTCAGGGTCTAAATAAGAATTGTTGTAGAAGTCTTCAGTAATGGTATCACCAATGAAGGCCACTTTTTCAGACGGAATATAGATAATCATCCCATCTTCAGAGTGCGGATTCACCACTGGGAAAACTTTCACTTCAAGGTTACCTAAATCAATATTCAGCTCACCCTCAAATTCAAAATTAGCTTGTTTTACTTTAATTTGGTTTACTGGATTGTCATATTCAACACGTAGATATTGGTCACAAAAAGCGCATTCTTCGCCTGTTTCAAGGCGTTCTTGCATCGCTTCCTCAGTCCACTTCCACTCAGCCATCACCCCTAATTGCGCATTGGTTTTCTTATTCGCTAAGACCGGCGTATCCACCGCATGAATCCCATAAGTATGGTCCCAATGCCAATGGGTAATTAAAGTCATTGCTTCTTTAGGCAAACCTAGACGTTCAACTTCTTGGTCGAAATTCGCTACATGGCTGGCAGAATTTCCAGCATCAATTCGCAAAGAAAACTTGTCTCCTTTGATATAACCCAGAACTGGGCGGTCCAAATCCTCATCCGCCGGCATATAATACACACGTTCTGTTAATTGCTTTAATTGTCTCATCCTTTAGCTCGTCTCCTTTTCAGTCAATTCATTATAACAAAATTTACAATCTTCCAATACCCCTTAGAAATTTTACCCATATTAAAAAGGCTACAACATTCACGTCGTAACCCCGTTTACTAACATCAGACTCTTCTTACGCATAGACATCCGTATGTCACTGCGTTCCGGCGACTGTTCCGCAAAAATCAAACTCTTCCTAATGCGTTAGA
>JAEZWY010000118.1 GCA_023442905.1 Bacillota bacterium
TAGTTTTTTAACAGCTTCTCTACAGGAATGGGCAGACGCTAACGTAAAAACCATTGAACAGGCAAGGGAGTACCAACGGACAAGAGGTGCTAAAAAGCAAAGCTATAATCAAAAGCCAATTCGCGAAGAGCAACTTCCTGATTGGGCAGAGAATCCAGTTGAAGAATCTCAGATTTCTCCAGAGAGACATGCTGAAATCGATGCCAAGCTAGCTGCCTATTTAAGCAAAAAGAATCAGCAAAAGGAGCAAGTTGAGTGAAACTCATTATTCCTATTGCGCCCAAACCACAGTCAAGGCCACGGTTCACCAAGTATCGTAAGACTCCTTACGAGGAAACAGCAATGAAATCATACAAAAATGCGGTTAAGTATCACGCTATGGCGACCAAGCCGCTGCTGATTGAGAAAGGACCTGTGATGGTTGATGTCTGCTTTTTTATCTATCCGCCGGCCTATATCTCGAAAGTAAAGAAAAACAGGACTTTGCTTGATGATGAGACCATGTACTGCGATAAGAAGCCAGACATTGACAATTACTTTAAAGCTGTAACCGATGCAGTAAACGGCATTTTGTATAAGGATGACGGACAGATTGCTGTGAGTATTAGTCGCAAGGTATACAGTTGGAACCCACGAACAGAAATTGAAATTCAACCACTTTAGGAGGAAAAACCATGAGATTACAAGACACTTTTGTCATTCATCCGGAGGGACGTCGCTTTGAGATTCAACCGAAGGTCAGACCAGCAAAAACGAAAGTAAAAGTCGGCAAAATATACAACTGTGCCATCGAAGGATTTTCGGGACTGGTTAGAGCAGAATGTCTGAAAATTTACGAGAAATCTGCACATGTGAGAATTATTGTCTGTCATAAAGAAAGAGATGAATGGCGGCAGAAAGTTCTTGGTGATCAAACTGTTGTTAAGCTGAAAAATATGGTTTTGGCTAGATAAGGAGTTTGTAATCGGAAGAGATAGCGGAATCGGAGGGAAAAAAATGATTGATGTAAATCAAGTACAAAAACAAAAAGATGAAATTTTCAGGATTGAAGCCCAAGTCATTCCGTTTCTTAATCAGTTTGAAGTTTCGGACTGTTTTGGCAGTGGAGAAGAATTAGAGTATGTTCTAATTCCTGAAACAGCAGAAAACGTTCAGAAGCTAAATGAATTTCTTTGCTTTATGAATCACTAGGCTATAGTACCAGAACACTATGCTCCAGCAATGCGTGAATTCTTGGAATATTGTCGTATGGAAGATGCAGGCACTTTGGATTTAGCTTATCTGGTATATAACTATCTAATTATCAATACAGAATATTTGTGGTTCGGAACCGAAGAAAAAAATGGTAGTGCACTTGTGAATTTGTATGATAAAAAACTTCACTTTGTATAAGTGAAGTAAAGGGTTAGATATTTAACTCTGAGTGTTCTTATCAAACCCCAGAATAGCTAAAATTTGAATTGCTTCAACACAGTTTTCACGATAGAGAATTGCGTCATCAGGAGAAACTTTAATATTTTTGTTGTGGACTACTTTGTTTCTCAATTCTGAAAGAGACAAAATATATTCTGCAGATTTATGAGGAATAGTATTATTCTTCATCATTTCTCTGAGAATAAGTATTGCGGACTTAGATTTATTTTGGGTTTCTGCAAAACTTCGAATATATTCTTCCACAGTTTGAAAAGAATTTAGAACAGCATAATCAGGTCTCAAACTTACCAATTTTAGAAATTCATCTTCAGGAGTGAATAGTTCTCTGATAAAGTCTGTATTTGTAGAATTCGTGGTGCTTGCAGAGTTATTTTGCTTTTCTGTGGTAATGATCTCTTTTTTCTTAAGATCAACTTTTACAAGATCATCTGAAATACCAATTGAAATCCCAGCTGCGGAAATACTGTTAATTCTTTTTAAAATAGATAAAATTTCAGGGGGCATATTTTTTATTTTTTCTCTATTAAAGTAAATTAGGAAAATTATGATGATGAAAAAAGCTGGCCATGCTAAATATCTCACCAAGTTACTAATAAAGTCAAACCAAATTTTTAAATACTCTATGTCCTGCATTGTTCGAGATGCGCTTTCAATAGTGGAAATACTAGTGGTCATATTTAGAGTTCTCCTTATAAAGTTTAGGTTTATTTTAACAAAATAAAATTAAATAAAAAAGCTGTATTAAAAATTTCAGTTATCTATACACCAAAATAGCAGAAAGCGAGGAATGAATGTGAGTGAAGTTTTGAACTGGTTAGAAGAGGAATCAGACAGACTGGCAGAAGAGTGTCACAGCAACGCTGACCCACGTAAAACTGTAAACAATAGTTTTCTCGAAGGATTTAACTATGCTTTAGCCAACGTACAAGGGCTTGAGCAACCGCAACTCAACGAGAATCAGCAGATTGCGATAAACAATGCCAAGAAGTCTTTTTTAAAAAGGGTCAGATTTATACGACTGTGCCATTGATATGATGCTTTACGATGGCTTAACGGATAAAGAATGGGCAAAAGTAACAGTTGCTTTCTTGTTGTGGGTACAGGAACAGGAGGAAGAGTGATGAAGGTATTAGATAAGGTATCAGGCGTGATCGTGGAAGTTGCATGGATAACGAATAACGGCTTTGTATATCATCTGATTAATTCAGAGGGAGTCATCTACAGAAGATTCTCAGATGAAATTGAACAGGTAGAAGAGTAATCGATAATTCCGCAATCGTCAGCGATAGCTGATTGTTAGAGAGGTGATAAAAATCTTAGCTACTGACTATATAGATTCTCATAAGGATAAGAATGGGAACGTGCCGATCCTACTGAATTGTGGTGTGAAGCATAAGAACAGAATTATCGTCCTAAAGGTATCAGCTGATTTTGCAAAGTGGATTTACTTAACATCGGGAACAGGCGCTTACTACACAAGTGCAATAAGGACCGTTGACAAACAAGATGTGTTCGGAGTAACAGAATTATATGCGGATCAATTTCCAAACTTGAGAATAGAACAGGAGAAAGCCAATGAATCGTAGTCAAACAATTATCATAACGGTCCTTGTAGTAATAACGCTGAGTTTACTATCCTATACAATTGTGGACCAACAGAAGCAAATTGAGCAGTTAGAACAGCAGCTGCAGCATGAGAAGATGAAGTACAAGATTATTATCAATGATCCGCTGGCTAGGGATGCAGCGGAAGCCGGAGGGTGACAGATGGAATTAAAAAGATCAAGCATTGAAAAAATGAGTGACGGAATAGGCCTCTTCTTTCAGGGAATAGGCGAGGTGTTCGCAGAGGTTGTATCTGTTGTGTCTAGAGTGTTCAAGCAAATTGACTGGAAAATGTTAGCGAAAGTTTCAAATGACCCAGAAATAAAGAAGTATTACGCAATATACCGTAGAACAAAAAACTCCAGAATCAAGAAGAAACAGTTAAAGAAAATTAAAGTCGCACTATATGGAGATATGTTATGACAGTTGCAGTGTTAGGGTTCACAGGATTTGTCTTTTTAGTAGCTATCTGTGTAGTTTTCGGTAAGTCTATAGATAAAAAGGAGCAAGATTATGGAGGAAGCTATTTTATGGAACAAGATGGCTTTGATAGTGGAAACAATACTGATGGAACAAATAAAAGAAATTGAAACGAAAGCAAAATAAAAAAGCATTAAGCAACCGCCCAATGCCCTACAAAATAATGATTTTGTACCCGCCAAGGTAATTTCATTATACCAAATAAAGGGGCGATTGAGCAATGATGCTATTAAGAGAGATAGATTTTCGTAGGACTAGGCAGAATGCAA
>JAEZWY010000109.1 GCA_023442905.1 Bacillota bacterium
ACTCGTATGCGTACGCGTGACATGGTGAAACCAGCTAAAGTTATGGAAGATGCTTTGCCAAACCTATTCTCTATGGAAGTTTGGGGTGGGGCGACATTTGATGCAGCCTTCCGTTTCTTAACTGAAAACCCTTGGAGCCGTTTAGAGCAGTTGCGTGAAGCAATGCCAAATACCTTGTTACAAATGTTATTCCGTGGTTCAAATGCGGTTGGGTATACTTCATACCCAGATAATACTTTGAAAGCTTTCATTGACCAGGCTGCTGCTTCAGGAATTGACGTCTTCCGTGTGTTTGACTCATTAAACTGGACTAAACAAATTGAAAAACCAATTCAATATGTGAAAGATGCTGGTAAGATCGCTGAAGCGACAATGTGTTATACAGGTGATATCTTAAATCCAGAGCGTACTAAGTATTCTCTAGACTACTATGTAAATTTAGCCAAAGAGTTACAAGCTATGGGCGCAGATATTATTGCAGTGAAAGATATGGCTGGTTTATTAAAACCTCAAGCTGCTTATGCTTTAATTTCAGAATTGAAAGACCATATCGATGTGCCAATTCATTTACACACGCATGATACAGCAGGTAACGGTATCTTAACTTACACTGAAGCATCACGTGCAGGTGTAGATATTGTGGATGTGGCAAGTTCTGCATTTGCTTCAACAACATCACAACCATCTATGCAATCACTATATTATGCGATGGAGTATAACGACCGTAAACCAAATATCCATGTACAAAATGCAGAGAAAATTAACCAATACTGGTTAGGTGTGCGTTCTTACTACGATGAATTCACTTCAGGTTTAGAGGGTCCAGAAACTGAAATCTACAATACAGAGATGCCTGGTGGTCAATATACAAACTTACAACAACAAGCTAAATCTGTTGGTTTGGGTAGTCGTTGGGATGAAGTAAAACAAATGTATCATGATGTAAACTTCCTGTTTGGTGATATCGTTAAAGTTACCCCTTCATCTAAAGTTGTTGGTGATATGGCCTTATTTATGGTTCAAAATGACCTAACAATTGATAAATTCTTCTCAGAAGGGAAAAAATACGACTTCCCTCAATCTGTTATCGATTTATTTAAAGGTAAAATCGGTCAACCAGAAGGTGGATTCCCGCAAGATGTATCTGACATCATCTTAAAAGGTGAAGAGGCTTCAACTGATCGTCCAGGTGAGCACTTAGCGCCAATTGATTTTGAAGCTACTCGTCAAGAATTGATTGCTAAATTAGGTGATGAAGATGTAGACGACCAAGACGTCTTATCTTACATTATGTATCCTGATGTTTTTGTAGACTACCGTCATAAACTTGAACGTTATTCTGACGTTTCAATCATCCCAACACCAAGCTTCTTCTATGGTATGAAGACTGGTGAAACTGTGAATGTTGAAATTCAAAAGGGTAAAGTCTTATACATCCGCTTAATCCAAATTGGTGAGTTGGATGAAACTGGTCAACGGATTGTCTTCTTTGAATTAAACGGACAATCTCGTGAAATTATAGTACGTGACGCCAATGCTAAAACAACAGCTGCTGTTCGTCGTAAAGCTGATCACGGCAATACAAACCATATTGCAGCGACAATGCCTGGTACAATCCTTGATGTTCAGGTGCAACAAGGTGATGAAATTGAAGAAGGTCAATTACTGTTGATTTCTGAAGCCATGAAGATGGAGACTACTTTGAAAGCACCGCGTAAGGCTGTTGTGAAAGAATTACTTGTTGCCAACGGCGACCAAGTAAATTCTGGTGACTTGCTATTAGTATTGGAATAAAATAAGAGGTAAGAATAGCGGGCCAGCAAGTTGAGGCCCGTTATTTTGCCCTATAAAGGTTTAGGGGTTACGGACTTTGGAATTCCTGTTATAATGAAATTAAAGCGAGTGATTAAAGGAAGTCGATGATATGAGTATTTATGATGAAAGACAGTCACGACAAGCGTTGATTGTGTGGATGTATTCTAATAAAAAGGTTAAACAGTTACAGAAGTACGGTTTCGTTTATTATGTCTCGCGGAAGATGAAGTATGCGGTTTTGTATACGGATGTGTCGGAAGCGGACCATATTCAAAAGAATCTTGAAAAGTTACATTTCGTGCGTCAGGTGGATGTGTCTCCTAGACAGGCGATGGCGACGGATTATGCGACGGCTTTTGATGCCTATGCTGCAGACTTAATGGCCAAGAAGGATTCGGATGATAAAGATCGTTTGAATGAACGGTATGCTTAATATATAATAAAATATATAGGGAATGAAATTTTGAAGGGACCTTGGGATTGAATGTGCCCAGGGTTCTTTTTCAATAGTTGGAGGAGAGTCAGGATGGAGTTTGCACCATTTTTCTATTTGGAACTTAAAGAACATATTTTAGATGTGCCTTATACCTTGGCTAAGCGGCGAATTCGTGTCCTCTTACCCAAGGACTATGAAGCTCATCCGGACAAGCATTATCCCGTAGTTTATATGCATGACGGACAGAATGTGTTTCATTCCAAGGAAGCTTTTTCGAAACATTCTTGGAAAACAATTCACGCAATCAAGCGGAATCCGGATCTACCAAGTATGATTATTGTCGGCATTGATAATGGCGAGGATACGCGGACCTTGGAATACCTACCGTGGACGGTTAAGGATGCTTATGATTCAAGACTATCTGGTCAAGGAGGACGTGGCGCTGAGTATTCTGAATTTGTGGTGACTATCGTCAAAGATTTTGTCGACAAACACTACCGGACTATACCGGACGCTGCCCACACGGCGATGATTGGCTCTTCCTTTGGGGCGACCATTTCCACGTATCTTGGCGCTGCCTATAAAGATCAAATTGGTCGTTTAGGGATTTTTTCTTTGACCAATTGGGCAGTTGCGCAAGATTTTGACCGGTTTATTGAACGGGTGGATTTGCCAAATGATCAACGGATTTATATCGAATGCGGGACTGAAGAAGGGGACGAGGTAGATGAGATGATCATTGGTCCTTATACTGAACAGGCTTATATTACGGATGCCATTAAATATAGCAAACAAGTAATCCAAGCAGGGGTGGCGCCAGAAAATGTGTCCTTGAATATTTTCCATGGGGACGAACATTCAGAAAAATATTGGTCTAAACACCTACCAGATTGTCTACGATTTATTAGCCAAGGTTGGCCATTGTAAACTCTTATGAGTTGGTTAATATTTGTTAGGTCTTCTTAAAAATTTAAACTTATCATTTATATAAATTTAGATAAATGACAATTTTACAACTGAAAGTTTACTTTGTATGGCTTAATCGTATCTTGATGACTATGTCTTGGATAATATCTATTGTCAAAAAATGAATACTGTAAATATCAATACGAGGGTTTGCATGGACAATTTAGTTATTTAACTAAATCGACCATGCAAACCCTCTTTTTTTGTGGAAAATTTGAGATGACTATTTTTTTTAAGGATAATAATTAGTTTTGAAAAAATGACTAAAATAAAAATCTTAACTTTTTTATATTATGTTTATAAAATTGATGCGGATCAATTTTATATCTTTCAAAAATGAATACACTGTAGTTGTACAAAAGTATAGGAGGGATTTATATGCAACAGACTATTTTGAAACATAAAAATCATATCACGGTTATTAGTGGTTTACTTATTATTATAGGTTTTATTGCACATTTCATTTTTACTAATATGGTTATCTTTAATAGTGCTTTTATCATTGCTTCCATATTAGGTGTTATGCCCATTGCAATACAGGCTTATCAGGCTATGAAAGTAAAAGTAGTGAGTATTGATGTTTTAGTAACGATAGCGGTTATTGGTGCTTTCTTTATTCAAAATTACGAAGAGTCAGCTATTGTTACTTTTTTATTTTTATTTGGCTCATATTTAGAGCAGCGTACACTTAAGCAAACACGATCTGCGATTAAAGAGTTGACAGAAATGGCTCCAGAGACTGCTTTTAAGCAATTGAACGAGGGGCAATTTGAAGAAGTAGACATTGATGAAGTAGAGGAAGGAGATATTCTTTTAGTAAAAACTGGGGCTAAGATTCCAGTAGATGGTAGGGTAACCACTGGAAAGGGACATGTAAATGAGGCTAATATCACTGGCGAATCTTTACCTCTAAAGAAAGAAAAAGGTGACGAAGTATTTGCCGGTACCATTATGGATAATGGGACTATTCAAATAGTCGCTGATAGAATTGGGGAGGATTCTACATTCGGTCGAATTATTGAATTAGTAGAAGAGGCACAAGATTCTAAATCGGAAGCTGAGCGATTTATTGACCAGTTCTCTCGTTGGTATACACCTGTAGTACTTTTCATTGGGTTATTAGTTTGGGTATTAACCAAAGATACGGCACTAGCAGTTACTGTATTAGTACTTGGTTGCCCAGGTGCCTTGGTCATTGGTGTACCGGTTTCAAATGTGGCGGGTATAGGAAATGGTGCAAAAAATGGTGTTTTGTTTAAAGGTTCTGAAGTGATTAGTCATTTTGCGAATGTAGATACAATCCTATTTGATAAAACAGGTACCTTAACTGAAGGAAAGCCTGAAGTGGGCGAATTTGTTTACTATGGAAATAATCAAGAGGAGGATTTATCTCTACTATTCTCGGTTGAAAGGGAATCTGATCATCCCTTAGCAGTCGCTATTACGAATAAGTTAGCGCAATATAAACTACGACCTGTAGAGCGTACACAGGTTATAAAAGGTGGGGGCATAATTGCTCACGTTGATGGACACATCGTTGCAGTAGGGAATAAAAACTTAATGGAACAAGAAAGGATACCACTATCTGCTGATGTGCTTAAAAAATTAGATACATTAGAAAGAGACGGTAGTTCAATTGTATTAACAGCAGTTGATCATCAGTTAATGATTTTAATGGGAATCCGTGACCAGGTTCGACCAGGCGTTAAACAAGACCTACAAAAATTAAAATCACTTGGTGTTAAAAATCTCATTGTATTATCAGGGGATAATCAAGGTACTGTTAATTTAGTTAAAAAGGAGCTAGGATTAACCGAGGCCCATGGCGATATGCTGCCTGAGGATAAGCAGTCATTTCTAAAAGAAAGACAGGCTAATGGTGAAATTGTTGCTTTTATTGGTGATGGTGTGAACGATAGTCCCTCTCTAGCTACTGCAGAAGTAGGGATAGCTATGGGAAATGGAACAGATGTAGCCATTGAAAGTTCAGATATTGTTTTGATGAATTCCAATTTTAATCGTCTCCCCCATGCTTTAGGTTTAGCTAAAGGGACATATGCGAATATGCGACAAAATATTCTTATTGCTGTTGGTGTGGTGATAATATTACTCTTTAGTTTAATATTCAGTGAATGGATGTCTATGTCAATTGGTATGTTAGTTCACGAGGCAAGTATTTTGGTTGTTATTTTAAATGCAATGAGATTAAGAGGATATCAATTAAAATAATTGATCTGTATCAATTATTTTTAAAAAAATACCTTATATAATTTATTTAAAGGAGTGATAGATATGACAAAAGCAACATTAAAATTAGAAACATTAACTTGTCCATCATGTTTACAAAAAATTGAAAGTGGTTTAAAACAGACCGCTGGTGTAGAAAAGGATTCTGTAAAAGTACTGTTTAATGCAAGTAAGGTAAAGGTGGATTTCGATGAAGAACAAGTCAATTTAAGTACAATTGAAAACGCTATTGAAAACTTAGGATATTCCGTTATTAGTTCAAAAGTAAAGGAAGGTTTATAAAATGACAACAGTAAACGAAAGACAAGAAAAATTAGCTGCTGAACAAGCCTATAAAGAACACATTCACCATACCAAGATTAATGCTGCAGCTGTTACAGATCATATACTGGCCAATATTCATACCTTACATGTAAAATTACATCAATATCACTGGTATGTAAAAGGGGCAAATTTCTATTCATTGCATGAGTTATTTGAAAAACTGTATAATGAGAATGAAACATGGTTTGATAAAATTGCAGAACGTTTAATAGCTTCAGGATTTAAGCCAGCATCAACAACTGCTGAATTTCAGGAATTTACAATAATTTCTGAAGATCCGTCTGAAAAATATTATTCTGCTGAAGAAATGGTCTTGCAGTTAGTAGAAGATTTTAGAACTAATCGTGAATTTACCGTTCGTGCATTGCGTTTAGCTCAAGAAGAAGCAGATGATGCGTTAGAGGATTTACTAATTAGTTATAAAGATTATTTAGATGTAAATATTTGGCAACTTCAAGCCTTTGTTAATAAGGATGCGTTAGAAGACGATGATTATATAGATAACGATTAATTAGGAGGAAAGTTGTATGGCACACCATCATCACCATAGTCATGTAGATTGTATACGGTTAGTACCAATTTTTAACCATCTAAACGAAGAACAAATGAGTTTAATTGCACAATCAGCGCATGAAGTACATTATGCAAAGAATGCGTTGTTATTTGGAAATGGTGATAAAGATGACACATTATATATCGTAAATAATGGACGTGTACGTATTTATAACTTAAATGAATCCGGTCGTGAACAAACGGTACGCATACTAAATCCTGGTGATTTTATGGGAGAAGTGGCTATTTTTCAAACTGACAGTTACCATTCTAATTATGCTGAAGCAATATCAAAAGTAAGCATATGTAGAATCCATAAAAAAGATATGGATAACTACCTAGACGCTTACCCAGAAATTCTGAGACGGATACTTTCAGATGTTACGAAACGTTTACAGGTATCAGAAAAGCAAACGATGCAGGTTGGTATGGAGCAGGTAGAGTCTCGTATTATTAATTTTATAGCAGAATATGTTGAAGATGAGGAAAATCATACTTATGTGACTTTACCAATGTCAAAAAAGGAGCTAGCTTCTTATTTGGGTACAACGCCTGAAACAATAAGTCGGAAGTTCTCTTCGTTAGAGGATAAAGGTTTAATTAAACAACATACACATAAATATATTGAGATATTTGATCTAGATGAATTATTATTTGCATCGAGTTAAAGATATATAATTATGATATATAGCGTTGATGAATAATTTAAACTATTTATCAACGCTATTTTAAGTATGTAAACTTAATTCTTATTATTAATTTTAAAAAGTAAATTCAATGAAATAAGGAGGCTATGACAACAGTGTCATGCCTCCTTATTTATAGTTATTGATTATCATAGATGAAAAATTCAAAAGGTTCAGTACTTTTTGAACCATCAAACGGTTCAAATAGACCGGGTTGATGATAAGTTATGTTACCTGCACGGTGCATTCCTTTGTGGTCATAGAAAGGATAATTACATGAAGAGTCAGTGAATAGGTAGTAATTTGCCACGTTTTTAGCTTCAAAATAGTCTTTTGCAGCTTGGAATAGTTTGCTGCCGATTCCTAGACCTTGAAAATTTGGATCCATAATAAATAAAACGATGCGACCATCATAGGCGGTACTTGATTGCGCTTTTTCTAATAATTTTGCATCGTATTCATTTTCTATTTTCATCCGGTCATAAAAATAGTCGGCAATTTCCTGACCTTGTGCGTGGATAGTTGCAGCTGCTTCAGCTGTTGACCGCATTAACATCCGTCCGTATTTAGGTTCCGAGTCAGCAGATGCTAAGATAACGCCAGCGATTTGTCCATCTACCTCAGCCACTGTTGCCATTGAGGCATCACTCAATGAGCTGTTTAAGTTTAAGTCAACGTAAGCGTCAGTTGCCTCCGGATATTCTTCATAGTCTGATTGAAACCAAGCGCCTCGGTTTAATGCGT